>NZ_NCJX01000154.1:0-3329 GCF_002282635.1 Acidiphilium sp. 34-64-41
CGATGATCGCAATCAAACGGAATCCATGATCGCGATCCACCGGAATCGATGATCGCGATCAAACGGAATCAGTGATCGCGATCCACCGGAACGCGCAGACAGGAGCGGCCGGTGGCGCCGACCCATTGGAGTTTTGGGCAGTTATGCGGGCTGGTGGGGGCGCCGGCCGGATATTTGCGCGAGCTGTCCGCGCCGCTGGCGGGGATCAATCTGCAGCACGGGCTGCTCAATCATCGCGCCGAGTTGGTGAAGACGCTGGAGACCGACGATGGGCGGGTGGAACTGCGTGCCGTGACCGGCCCAGATTACGGGCGGATATGGGACCATGAATTGGTAGCGGCGGTGATGCGGATTGCGGGCAACGGTACGGGTGAGACGAATTGGAAAGTGCCGGGCGTGCTGGACTGGGCGACCATGACCCACAACCCCTATGTGGATGTGACGAAGGAGACGACCACGCTTTATGCCAGCGACCGGGACGTGTTTTTGTTCCTGGTCGACGATACGCATCCGATCGAGGCGGGGCGCTTGCCCAATGGTGAACCCGATCTGTATTTTCGCGGGTTCTATTGCTGGAATTCCGAGGTTGGCTCGAAGACATTGGGCATCGCCTCGTTTTATCTGCGTGCGGTGTGCGCCAACCGGAACATCTGGGGTGCCGAGGATTTCCAAGAGATCAGTATTCGCCACAGCAAATTCGCCACCCAGCGTTTTGCGCATGAAGCGGCGCCTGCGCTGCGGCGTTTCGCAAACTCCTCGCCTGCGCCGTTCGTGGCGGGGATCAAGGCGGCGCGGGAACAGATTGTCGCGCGCCAGGACGATCAACGCGAGAGTTTTCTGCGTAAGCGCGGCTTCAGCAAGGGCGAGACGGCGAAGGTTATTGCCACCGTGCTGGAAGAGGAAGGTCATCCGCCCGAGAGCGTTTTCGATTTTGTGCAGGGCATCACTGCGCTGGCGCGCAGCAAGCCACATCAGGATGCCAGGCTGGAACTGGAGGGCAAAGCGAAGCTGCTGCTGGAGCGGGCGGCGTAACGGGCGCGTTGTTCTTCGGTTATGTTTGCCGTGGGCCGGTTTTGGTCCACGGCTTTTTTCATGGGGCGGGGCAGAGAGTCAGAGGGCGGCTGAGAAATTCGTGACGGGTGACAGGCCAGGAGAGTGGCTCCAGGCCGCCCGTCATGGAGTTTTCCCCATGGCCAAAACCATTCAAAAAATCACGCTCAGCGCCTCGCGCGATATCCCGTTCGATCGGCTTTTGCTCTCGCAATCCAATGTCCGGCGGGTCAAGGCCGGTGTCTCGATCGAGGAGCTGGCGGCGGATATCGCCCGGCGCACACTGCTGCAAAGCATCACCGTGCGCCCGGTGCTCGATGACAAAGGCGCCGAGACCGGCATGTTCGAAATCCCCGCCGATGGGCGGCGCTACCGGGCGCTGGAATTGCTGGTGCGGCTACAGCGCCTCGCCAAGACCGCGCCGATTCCCTGTGTCGTCCGCACCGAAGGCATCGCCGAAGAGGACAGCCTGGCGGAGAATGTGCAGCGGGCACCGCTGCATCCGCTGGATCAGTTCCGGGCGTTTCAGACGCTGCGCGAGAAGGGGCAGAGCGAGGAGGAAATTGCGGCGGTGTTTTTTGTCGCGGTTTCCGTGGTGAAGCAGCGGCTGCGCCTCGCCGCCGTCTCACCCCGGTTGCTGGAAGTGTATGCCGAGGACGAGATGACGCTCGACCAGCTGATGGCGTTTTCGGTCAGCCCGGACCATGAGCGCCAGGAGCAGGTGTGGGAGGCGATCCAGCGCTCCTATAAGAAAGAGTCCTATCAGATCCGCCGGATGCTGACGGAAGGGGCGGTGCGCGCCTCGGACAAGCGGGCGCAATATGCCGGCGAGGACTACGTAGCGGCGGGTGGGGCCATCATGCGCGATCTGTTCCAGCAGGATGATGGCGGCTGGCTGCAGGATGCCGGAATGCTGGCGCGCGTAGTGGCGGAAAAGTTGGAGCGCGATGCCAATGCGATCCGCGCCGAGGGCTGGAAATGGGTCGAAATGGCACCTGAGTTCCCATACGGTCACAGCTATGGCCTGCGTCGGATTGCGGGCACGCGGCGCCCGCTGAGCGATGAGGAAATCGCTCAGGTTGAGGCGTTACGGGCCGAGGCCGAGCAACTCGAGGAAGAAGCCGCCGCGGCGGATGAGGTCTCCGATGATGCCGATCAGCGGCTTGGTGAGATCGAGGCGGAGATCGATGCTTTGACCCATCGCCCGCCGGTGTATGACCCTGCCGAGATTGCCATGGCGGGTGTGTTTGTCAGCATCGATGGTAATGGCGGGCTGCGGGTGGAACGCGGCTATGTCCGCCCCGAAGATGAGCCGCTGGTGGTTGAGGAGGCCGATGAGGCTGCATTGGCGGGCGAGGGGAGTGGTATCGCAGATGATGATAGCGATCCCGCCATGCCGGAAAGCCGCATCATCGTCGCGCATGTCGGTGATGCGGCCGAGCCGGAGCCGGAGGAAGAAGACGGCATCAAGCCTTTGCCCGACCGGCTGTTGACCGAGCTGACGGCCTATCGCACGCTGGCGCTGCGTGAAGCGCTGGGCCATGAGCCCGGCATTGCTTATCTCGCCCTACTGCATGCGCTGTGCTTGCGGCTATTCTACCGCTACGGCGCCGAATCTTGCCTTGAGATTGAGGCGAAGAGCGTGATGTTCGGCGCGCAGGCGCCGGGCCTGGCTGATACGCCCTTGGCGGCACGGGTTGATGCGCGGCACGAGGTTTGGGCAGCACAATTGCCCGAAGATAGTGCTGAACTCTGGGATGCTCTCGCCAATCTCGATACGGATAGCCGCGAGGCCTTGTTCGCCCACTGCGTAGCGCTGACGCTGAACGCCACGCATGACGCCTATAACCGCCGTCCCCGGGCGCTGGCGCATGCCGGGCGGCTGGCGGAAATTCTGGCGCTTGATCTGGTAGCTGCTGGGTGGGTGCCGACGGCGGAGAATTATCTCGGCCGGGTGACGAAGGCGCGCATTCTCGAGGCCGTGCGGGAAGCCAAGGGCGCGCAGGCAGCTCAGCGGCTTGAAGGGCTGAAGAAGGGCGACATGGCCGAGGCCGCGGCGCAGGCGCTGGCGGGCTGTGGGTGGCTGCCCGAGGTGCTGCGGACGAAGGGCGTGGCGACCATGACGATGCCGACAGATTCTGCGGCAGAAGCCACGCATAGTGCCGTCGCCGCCGATGCCAGCGCGGATGTGGCAGACGAGGCGGTTGAGGCTGCCGATCTTCCATCCGCTGAAGACGAAGCACAGCTCGAGCCGCACGAGATCGCGGCGGAGTGATCCC
>NZ_NCJX01000079.1:0-21551 GCF_002282635.1 Acidiphilium sp. 34-64-41
GAACGCTGGAAGCGCTGGGACAGAACGTAACACCCGACGCCTTGATCCTCGGTGCCATCGGTCTCGGACCATATCAACAGGCAACGCTATAAGAGCCAAAATAGTAAGCTGACTAAACATATACTCATTGACTGCGACGAGAGCAATAGATTTTTTCGAGAAATCCAAAAAAAGGAAAATGGAGACCGAGATGCAACCGTAGGTACCTATTGCTCGCTAGTCGAGATAATCCTGAGACGAGTTTAATGCAATGACGAATCATTTCACAGATGGTTAATAAAAAAACGTTGAGTTGTCGTAGGAAAAATCAACGTCGGTCTCTGGCAGAGGCTTCCGGACGAGCGGCGGAGCGACTCGTGGCTGCGTGGTACGAACGGGAAGGATACGATCTGCTTGCGCGGCGTGTTCGAACGGCGCTCGGTGAGATCGACTTGGTTGTGGCAAATTCGGACATGCTTATCTTTGTCGAGGTGAAAGCGCGTGCTGAGGAGCGTTCCGCTGCTGAGGCTGTTACGCATCGTCAGCGAACTCGGCTCATTGCGGCCGCAGAGATTATTCTCGCGGAACATCCTGTCTGGAGCCGGGAACTGACCCGTTTTGATGTGATTTTGGTTGTAGGCGGGCTCATCGTTCCGATCCCAGACGCGTTCAGGGCGGATCAAGTTCGGTCGTGACACGGTGTTTGCACTGCGCCGAGTGTGCAAGGTTTGCTTACGACTATAAAAAGGTCTATATGTAATAATAATGAGAGGGACCATGGTTAATTTTGAGGTTAGGTATTCGTCGTTGCTAGATATGAAGCCGCCTATTCAGTCCCGGATCAAGAATGATTTCGCTTTCTGGCCGCTCCGTACGACATCTTGGATCGTTTCAGACGATGCCAAAGATCTCCAGATAAATCGATCACGCAAAATGATCCTCGGCAAAAACCGAGAGCCGAACGTGATTTTATCCCTAGCGCGATTGGCAGGAGAATGGATTTTTCTTGTGAGAGCCGGTGTCCCGATCATGTTAGCCGGCTGGGCCGCCGCGCGTGCTGCGGCACAATTTGCCAAGGCGGAGCATTTCACGTTCGGCCACAACTTACGTTGGATCGATGAAATGGGTGACGACCGCCCCCCATCGGTCGATTGTTTACGAGACATTCAGGACATGTTGGCCGTTTATTGGATTGGATGTGATGCCGAGTTTTCGGCCAACGATGCTGCTCGGGTCATAGAGCTCTGGTCCGCTCTCGGAACATGCGAGACGATTATGGAGACAGGTGGCGATATTCGTCTTCTACGCGACCCTCAAACGAATCTGAATGGATATGGTTGCAGCCACCGCCCTAGACCCTGGGCTATCACCTTTGCATCTTCCACCGCCTCCTCCGTCTCGGAGCGCGGTTATGAGGCGGCGGACCGCGTGCGACTCCGCTTGACTGCCGCAATGCTCCGATCAGGTAATCGGTCGGCACTTCTCGCCGAATCATTGGCTATCCGTCGCGCCATCGGAAAGGCATTCGGCGTTCCGCGGGGCGGCGCGGTCGCGCTCGCGGCGTCGGGGACGGACAGTGAATTGCTCGCTCTGGGACTCAGCCATCTGCCGGTCGCCGACCGGCCGATCACAACCATTTTGCTGGCGCCTGAGGAAACTGGCAGCGGCGTTCCGATGGCAGCAATGGGGCGGCACTTCGCGGTTGATACGGCGAGGGGGCATGACGTGTCTCGTTCCGAGCCGATCGAGGGATTCCGGCCTGACACGGCCCTGATATCAATTCCTTTGCGTGACGGCGAAGGGCAGGTCAGACCCGCCGCCTCTGTCGAAGCCGAGATCACCGCGGCTGTGGCGTCAGCGATCGATAGCGGTCATCGTGTCATTTTGCACGCGCTCGATCTGTCGAAAACCGGCCTGCTGGCACCCTCCATGGCACTCCTCCGCAGCTTGCGGAGCCGTTTTGACGGTGCGCTCGATATCGTTGTCGATGCTTGTCAGTCCCGGATCGCCCCTGAGCGCGTGCGTGACTATCTCGCGCTGGACGCTGTAGTCCAGGTCACCGGCTCGAAGTTCCTGACCGGGCCACCGTTTGCCGGCGCCGCCCTGATGTCCCCGGCGATCGCCGCGCGCTTGACAAGCGGCGTCCTGCCGGTCGGGCTTGGTGCCTATTTCAGCCAGGGCGACTGGCCGCGCGGCGCGACTGCCGCGCATCGATTGCCGGTCGGCACCAACTATGGATTGCTCCTGCGCTGGCGTGCGGCGTTGGCGGAATACCGATCGTTCGCGGCGGTGGGACCGGCGCAGACAACAGCGGTCATTGAACGATTCAAGGATACGGTTGTTCGAGCCATCGAAGCGCATGGCATCTTCGTGCTGCAACCGGTCCCTGCGCTGCAGCGCAATGGCGCGTTATGGGACAACGAGCGGACCATATTCGCATTTGCCGTCCGCGAGCCCGGTAAATCCGGCCGACTTCTCGACCCGGCGGCGATGCGTCTGCTGTACCGTTGGCTCAACGCCGATTGTTCGGCTCTCTTTGTCGCAGCCAGCGAGCGAGCGTTGGCCGCCCGGATTTGCCATATCGGTCAGCCGGTTGCATTGCCAAATACAGGCGGTGCTCAAACCGGATGGTTAAGAGTCTCAGCGGGCGCCCGCCTCATCTCGGGCGAACCATCCCATCGTGACCTGGCGATCGAACGCCGATTGGCGCGCGAGATGGCCGATCTGACCACCGTGTTCGACAAAATTGCTCTCCTTCACGCCAACTGGAACCGCGTGCAGGCCGCCGACCCTATAGCGCGCTATCGGTAGCCCGGAAGGTCATGCGACCAAGGCCCGTTCCAACGCAGCCAGCCCTTCATTCAAAACGGCGTCACTGACGGTCAAGGGCACCAACAGACGAATCGCGTTGGCATTGACGCCGCATGACAGCAGAATCAGCCCGTGCTCACGCGCACGGGCCAGTACGTGCTTTGTTTGGTCCGGAGCAGCCACGTATCCGCCACGCTCCTTGACCACATCGAAGGCGATCATGGCACCGGGACCGCGGATCGCAGTGATTGGGACGACATCGTTACGCGATGCTATACGATGCAGCGCGGCTTTGATCGTCGCGCCGATGACGTTCGCGCGCTCGACCAGATTTTCGGATTCAATCACGTCGAGCACCGCAAGGGCCGCCGCACAGGCGAGCGGGTTGCCCGCATAGGTGCCGCCGAGCCCACCGGGTTCCGGAGCATCCATGATCGCGGCGCGGCCGATCACGCCGGACAGGGGAAATCCGCCCGCCAGCGATTTCGCAACGGTCAGCATATCCGGTTTGACGCCGGAATGCTCGATGCCAAACATGCGCCCGGTACGACCGAATCCGGTCTGCACCTCATCGGCGATCAACAGGATACCGTGGTGGTCGCAGAGTTTTCGCAATGCGTGCAGCAGTTCGACCGGCGCGGGTATGAAGCCGCCTTCGCCCTGGACAGGCTCGATCACGATTGCCGCCACCCGGGAGGGTTCGATGTCGGCCCGGAACAGCATCTCGATCGCCCGCAATGTGTCCGACACCGTCACGCCGAACGGCTCGAACGGAAACGGCGCGTGATAGATCTCAGCTGGCATCGGCGCGAATAGGCGCTTGTAGGGCATAACCTTGCCGGTCATCGCCATGGTCAGCAGCGTACGGCCATGATAGCCGCCGGCAAACGTTATGATACCTGGGCGACCCGTTGCAGCGCGGGCAATTTTTATCGCATTTTCAACGGCTTCAGCGCCGGTCGTGAGAAAAATCGTCTTGGCCGGCCCTTCGATCGGTGCGATTGCGTTGAGCCGCTCAGCCAGCTCGATATACGGTTCATAGGGCGTCACCTGAAAACACGTATGGGTAAAACGTGCCAGTTGCGCTTCGACCGCGGCAATCACCTTTGGGTGCCGGTGCCCGGTATTGAGAACCGCAATGCCGCCGGCGAAGTCGACGTAGCGGCGCCCGTCCTCATCCCACAACTCGGCGTTCTCGGCACGAGCGGCGTAGACCGGGTGGGCGACGCCAACGCCGCGCGGTATGGCGGCTTCACGCCGTGCCTGTAGACTGGCGTTGCTCGATTTCATGAAGGTCTCCTCAATTCACGGTGGCGCCGCGTATCGTGGCCGCTATGGCGAAATCAGGCTCCGTTGCGGCTCTGATCTGTTCAATCGTCACGTCGTCCGGCTTGTCGATCAATGTGAGTGAAGGTGAGCTGTGGGCATCGACTTCGAAAACCGCGAGGTCGGTCACGATCATGCTGACGACGCCCTTGCCGGTGAGCGGCAAATCGCATGATTTCAGGATTTTCGGTGCGCCTTTTGCGGTGTGCTCCATCAGGACCACCACGCGGGGTACGCCGGCGACAAGATCCATCGCCCCGCCCATTCCTTTGACCATCTTCCCCGGGATCATCCAATTGGCCAGATCGCCATTTTCGGCCACCTGCAGTGCACCGAGGATCGAAATATCGATATGCCCGCCACGCACCATGCCGAACGACGCGGCACTGTCGAAATAACTGGTCGTCGGAAGATCCGTCACAGTCTGTTTGCCCGCGTTGATCAGGTCTGCATCCTCATCGCCTTCGAACGGGAAGGGCCCGATGCCCAGCATACCGTTTTCAGAATGGAGCTGTACCGACATTCCCGCCGGTATATGGTTGGCAACCAGGGTGGGAATGCCGATCCCCAGGTTGACGTAGAAGCCGTCCTGCAATTCAAGTGCGGCGCGCGCGGCCATTTGATCTCTTGTCCAAGCCATCTACGCTCTCCCTAAGCCCGTTTGCGCACGGTGCGCTGCTCGATGCGCTTATCCACCTGATCGAGCAGAACGATCCTTTTGACGAAAATACCAGGCGTTACAATGTGATCACCATCGAGACTGCCAGGCTCGACCAGATGCTCCACCTCCGCCACCGTCATGTTTGCCGCAGTTGCCACGATCGGATTGAAGTTGCGCGCGGTCTTGCGATAGACCAGATTGCCCTCGGTATCGCCTTTCCAGGCATGGATAATGGCCAGATCCCCGACGATGCCGCGCTCCATCACGTAATGCCTGCCGTCGAACGCGCGGGTCTCCTTACCCTCGGCCACGGCGGTGCCAAAACCGGTTGCCGTGAAAAAAGCGGGAATCCCGGCGCCGCCGGCGCGGATGCGCTCTGCCAGCGTTCCCTGCGGATTGAATTCGATGTCGAGTTCACCCGCAAGATATTGCCGTGCGAAAGTCGCGTTTTCCCCGACATAGGAGGAGATCATTTTCTTGATCTGCCGGGACTCGAGAAGGATCCCAAGCCCGGCCCCATCGATCCCGGCATTGTTGGAAACGATCGTGAGGTTGCTGACGCCGCTGTCGCGGATGGCTTCGATGAGCGCCATCGGCACACCACAGAGGCCAAATCCGCCGGACAGGATGGTCATGCCGTCACGCAGGAGCCCGGCGAGCGCTTCGGTAGAATTTTTATAGACCTTGCGCATGCATCTAGCGCTCGACGCACATGGCAACGCCCATGCCGCCGCCGATACAGAGTGTGGCAAGGCCTTTGTGCACGCTGCGTTTCTGCATTTCGTGCAACAACGTAATCAGCACGCGTGCCCCGGATGCGCCGATCGGATGGCCGATCGCAATCGCGCCGCCGTTGACGTTGACCTTCGCGGGATCGAGGCTGAGGCCCTTGTTCACCGCGCACGCCTGGGCGGCAAACGCCTCGTTGGCCTCAATCAGATCAAGGTCTGCCGCCGTCCAACCCGCCCGATCAAGCGCCTTTTGCGACGATGGGATCGGCCCGGTTCCCATCAGGGCCGGATCGACGCCGGCCGTGGCAAAACTGGCGATGCGGGCGAGGGGGGTAATGCCGCGCCGTGCGGCGTCCTTTGCCGACATCACCATCAGGACCGCGGCCCCGTCGTTCAGGCCTGACGCGTTGCCGGCTGTTACCGTGCCGTCCTTCGCGAACGCGGGCTTGAGGCGTGCCATGCCCTCCGCAGATGAGTCATGGCGGATGTACTCATCATCGGACACGACGACATCGCCTTTGCGTCCCGACAGCGTCACCGGCGCGATTTCGTCCTTGAACCGACCCGATTTCTGCGCGGCAGACGCCTTTTGCTGGGACGCGAGGGCCAGGGCATCCTGATCGTCGCGGCTGATCTGATAGGCGCGCGCGACGTTCTCGGCGGTCGTCCCCATGTGATACCCGTTGAAGGCGTCCCACAGGCCGTCCTTGATCATCGTGTCGATCAATTTCATGTCGCCCATTTTGGTGCCGGTGCGCATGTGGGCGCAATGCGGGCTCATCGACATGCTCTCCTGACCGCCCGCGACCACGATATCGCTTTGGCCGGACATGATCTGCTGCGCCGCCAGAGCGACGGCGCGCAGGCCGGAGCCGCAGACCTGATTGATGCCGAATGCCGTCTTCGCGTCGGGTATCCCGGCATTGCGAGCGGCCTGGCGGGCCGGGTTCTGGCCTTCGCCCGCTGTGAGGACCTGTCCGAGAATGACCTCGTCGATTTCGTCGGCATCGATCCCCGATCCGTCGATTACCGCCTTAATCGCAACTTCACCCAGGATATGAGCCGGCGTGTTCGCAAACGCGCCATTGAAACTACCGACCGGCGTACGTGCCGCGGCAACGATCACGATGTCTTCCACGAGTTTTTCCTCCACATCTCTTTACTGCGCGCAGCATAAACCTGTTGCGCCGTTGCCGCTACTGGTCGGCCGGGATGGATTTTCCGCCCTCGCGTGTTGGTTTCGGCCGGGCTTGTAACGGGGTAGGCGGGACGGGGTTGATCGAGGCGGCGGCGTCCAGTGGTCGCGGGATGTCCCCAGCGCCCGGCCGTGCTAGCATTCAATACCTTTCTCTGCCATTCTACCGCAGCGCACCACGACTTCGTCATAGATATGCGAAAGTTCGTTTCGGGTGAAAGGGAAGGGGCGATAACGATGGCTCAAACACCGGATGAGACGGCAGCAACGCAAGTTGTTATCAAAAAATACGCAAATCGTCGCTTATATAACACCGAATCGTCCTCGTATATCACTCTTGAAACCTTGTCCGAAATGGTCAGGGCCGGCCGGGATTTTGTTGTCTACGATGCTAAGACATCCGAAGACATCACTAGGTCTGTTTTGACCCAGATTATCGTCGAGGAAGAGAGCAAAGTTGGTCAGTCGATGTTGCCGACGAATTTTCTGCGGCAATTGATCGGCCTTTATGGTGACAACATGCAAGGCATGGTTCCGCGTTATCTGGAGTCGGCGATGGCCCAGTTTGGCCGCCAGCAGGCGCAGATGCGCGCGGCGATGCAGCAGACCATGGGAAGTTTTCTGCCCCCCGGCATGGAAGAGATCGGCCGGCAGAACATTGCCATGATGGAGCGCGCGATGAGCCTGTTCGCGCCCTTCGCACCGCGCTCCGAGACGAAGTCGGAGACGACGCCGGAGTTGGTTCCCGAAGAGATCGATACTCTGCGCAGCGAGATCGACCGGCTACAGGCCGAACTCGCCGACATAAAGTCGAACAAGGCCAAGAGACCGTGACGATCGCTCCGGGCGCCCCCGGCCTGCCACCACGATGGACGTCAAGCGCCAAGGACGGCGTCGGTACGGCGCTCTCCCCCCGCAGTGCCGTGTGGTTTACCCATAGCCACGGCATTCTCGACGAGATTTATTATCCCCGGGTCGATCAGGCCTGCACCCGTGATTGCGGGTTGATCGTGACCGATGGGACCCCCGGTGGCCTGTTCGTCGAGGAAAAGCGAGGCACCGTCAGCCGCACCCGCCGCCTCGCCGACGGCGTTCCCCTGTTCACGATCACCAACACCTGCGAACAGCATGGCTTAACCATCGAAAAGAAAATCGTCGCTGATCCCCGCTTTGACTGCGTGCTGCAGCATATCACGCTGACAACGAACCCGGGCGTCACAGGCTTGCGCCTGTTTGCCCTGTTGGCGCCGCATCTCGTCAACGGCGGTTCCCACAATACCGGATGGGTCGGCGCATACAAAGGCATGCCCATGCTGTTCGCCTCGGGCGATGGCACCTGCCTCGCGATGGCCTGTTCATCGGGGTTGCTGGCCGCGAGCGTCGGCTATGTCGGCACGTCGGATGGATGGCAGACGCTGCAGCGTCATGGCAGTTTGCAGGAACGATTTGATCGCGCCGAGGACGGCAATATCGCATTGGTCGCCGAAATCGATACGACCGCGCCGGCTCTCATTGCGATCGGCTTCGGGCGGAAACCTGAGGAAGCGGCGTTCCAGGCCGCAGCAAGTCTTGCGGGCGGCTTTGAGCGTGCCGAGAATGAGTATGTCGCCAACTGGCGTCATTGGCAGCACGGGCTCGAGCCGCTGGACCCACCCCAACCCACCGGTCCGCATAATTTCTACCGGGTCAGCACGGCGGTGATGCGGTGCCATGAAAGTCCATTGTTTCCGGGCGGCTCGATTGCCAGCCTGTCGATCCCGTGGGGCGCCAGCAAGGGCGATGACGATCTGGGTGGCTACCATCTGGTCTGGCCGCGCGATCTGGCGGAGACGGCCGGCGCGTTGATCGCCTGCGGCGCGCATGCGGACGCCCGCCGCACACTCGATTACCTGCGCGTGATCCAGGAGGCGGACGGCCACTGGCCGCAGAATACATGGCTGGACGGTTCCGCCTATTGGGGCGGGTTGCAATTGGATGAGACGGCGTTTCCGATCCTGCTGCTCGATTTGGCGTTTCGAAACGGCGCGGTTGCCGAAGCGGAGCTTGGTGACTACTGGCCGATGGTTCGAAGCGCCTGCGCCTTCATCATCGCCAACGGCCCGGCCACCGGTCAGGACCGGTGGGAGGAGAACGCGGGCTACACGCCGGCAACCCTGGCCGTCGAAATCGCCGGTCTGCTGGCTGGCGCCGATCTGGCCGAACGCCTGGGTCGCTCGGCAGAGGCAGGGCTCATGCGTGACACGGCCGATGCATGGAACGCCGACATCGAAAGCTGGATCTATGTCAGCGGGACCGATCTGGCCAACCGATGTGGCGTAGCGGGTTATTATTTGCGCATCGTCGCCGATGGCGACCACGATCTGGCAGGGGCGGCGCTGCACGGGCGGATCGCGGTGCGGAACCGCCCCGAGGGTGAAGCCGACGTCGCAACCGACGAATTGATCGGCGCGGACGCGCTCGCGCTGGTCCGGTTCGGGCTCCGGGCCGCGCACGATCCTCGGATTCGCGATACCATCACCGTGATCGATCATCTGACCAGGATCGACCTGCCGCAGGGGCCGGTGTGGCATCGCTATAACGCGCATTTTGCGATCGCCGCCGATGACCTGGCCGGCGCCGATGCGCTGCGGATCACGATGGAGCGTTGCGCCAGCGAAGGTGGTCTGCTGCCCGAACAGGTGTGGGACGCCGATAATCTGCCCGAGCATGAACTGGTCCGCGGCCGTCCCAGCGGATCGGCAATGCCCTTGGTGTGGGCGCACGCCGAATACGTGAAACTGTTGCGCTCCTTGCGCGATGGAGCCGTGTTCGATTTGCCGCCGCAAACCGTAAGACGCTATCAGGTCGAGAACATCACGTCGCGGTGCCGTGACTGGCGCGAGGCCTGGCGCCGGAGCAAAATACCCGCAGGCCAGAATCTCCGCGTCGAAATCACCGGCCCGGGCGTCATTCACTGGACCGACGATGACTGGGCAACCGTCCACGAAGTGCCGACGACCGATGCCGGCCTCGGCATCCACGCGGCGGAACTGCCGTCTGCCGCTCTCAGCGCCGGGCGTGCCCTGATTTTCACGTGGAGCCTGAACGATGGCGGTTGGCGCGGCCGGAATTTTACGGTTGCCATTGTCGGGTAAAAACTGAGCCGTGAGTGCGTCATCGGTCCTGGTCAGTGGTGCAGCCGGCTTCATCGGGCGTGCGGTAACGCTGCATCTGGCTGCGAACAGACACGAGGTTGTCGTGGCACTGCGACGTCCGCGGGATATCCCCGGCGCAAGTCGGCAGGTCGATGCTGGTGATCTGGCTGCACCGGAGCCGGCCCTCGCCAACGCCATGCGGGGCGTCGCCGCGGTGGTTCACGCCGCGGGACTGGCTCATCGCACCGGCGTCGACCCAACCGCGATGGCCTCGGCAAATGTCACGGCGGCGCGGCGGGTCGCCGAGATCGCGGCGTCACGCGGCGTGCCACGGTTCGTGCTGGTCTCCTCGGCGGCAGTGTTTGGCAAGTCCCGGCCGGACCCGTTTTCCGAATCGAGCATCGTCGGCCCGGATGATCCTTATGCCCGCAGCAAGTTGGACGGCGAACGTGCCGTGCGCGATGCTTTAGCCGGCAGCGCAACCAGCCTGGTTATCATCCGCCCTTGCGCGGTGGTCGGGCCCGGTTGCGCCGGCAACATTCCTCGCCTGATCCGGCTGATCGAATCACGCTGGCCGCTACCGTTCGGCCGCATCCGAAACAAGCGTAGTTTCATCGATGTCGATGATCTCGCAGCACTCATCGGCCGCACCATCAATGCGGCGGAAGTCCCGGACATTCTGATCGCCGCCCACGAGCAGCCGATTTCGACGCCGGACCTGATCCGTGCCTTGATGCGCGGGCTAAGCCGGCGGCGAGCGTTGCTACCGGTCCCGGAGCGGGTGCTGCAGGCCGGCGCCACGGCCGCCGGTAAGGCATCGCTTTGGCAGAGTTTTGCGGGATCGTTTCAGGCGGATGTCTCATTGACCGCGCGAACCCTCGGGTACCGAGCCCCCACGTCGGTGGAAAATGCCCTTCAGCGGACGGCGGCAGCGATACGGTATAATAATACCGCTGACTGATCCACTTGACGTTAACAGCATGTTCTTGCATAATCCGGTCGAACATAAGCCTGTAGTCGTAAGGATTTCCATGATGAAAACTACCGTTTCGCTGAAGCCGGCGGACGTGCAGAGGGACTGGGTGCTGATCGATGCCGAGGGTCTGGTGCTCGGTCGTCTGGCCGCTCTGATTGCCACGCGTCTTAGGGGCAAGCACAAGCCCCAGTTCACACCGCATGTCGATTGCGGCGATCATATCGTCGTCGTCAATGCGGAGAAAGTGAAGGTCACGGGCAATAAGCTCGACCAGAGCGTGTTTTACTATCACACGGGCTTTGCTGGCGGCATCAAGGGGCGGACGTTGCGTCAGCGTCTCGAAAGCAAGCATCCGGAGCGCGTGCTGGAAAAAGCAGTGGAGCGCATGATAACGCGCGGTCCTTTGCAGCGCCAGCAGATGAAAAACCTGCATATCTATGCGGGAACCACCCATCCGCACGATGGGCAGCAGCCCAAGACGCTGGATGTCGCTGCCATGAACCGCAAGAATGTGAGGGCCTGAGCATGTCTGGAACCGGAACGCTCGCCGATTTGAAATCTGTCGTGACCCCTGGGTCGATCCTGTCCGAGACCGAAGCCGCACCGAAGCGTGAACCGAAGCGTGATGCGCTGGGCCGTTCCTACGCGACGGGCCGCCGCAAGGATGCTGTCGCACGCGTTTGGATCAAGCCTGGCAAGGGCGAGATTGTGATCAACGGACGGAAGGCGGCGCAGTACTTTGCCCGGCCGGTCTTGCGTATGTTGATTACGCAGCCGTTTCTGGTCGCTGACCGCTACAATCAGTTCGATGTCTTCGCAACCGTAACCGGCGGCGGTCTGTCGGGCCAGGCGGGCGCCGTCCGTCACGGGATATCCAGGGCATTGACATATTACGAACCCGACTTGCGCGGCATCCTCAAAATTGCCGGGTTCCTGACGCGTGACCCGCGTACCGTGGAACGCAAGAAGTACGGCAAGGCGAAAGCGCGTCGTAGCTTCCAGTTCAGCAAGCGCTGAGATCACGGAGTCGATCCTACCGCCACTCCCGGTTCGCCGGAAGTGGCGTTTATTTTTGATATTCTGACGTTTTGTTGTTGCTGCGCATTGAATATAACTGTAACGATGGGATGAAATTTGCCCGTGATCGGTCTGGTGCTGGACGCGATAGTTTAACGTGTATAAAAACGAAGACGTATTTAATCGGGTGATGCGTGGGCGATAAATTAGATAGGTTGCGATTGGGCGAGCAACTTTGTTTCGCACTTTACGCGGCAACTCATGCTATAACACGCATTTATCGGCCCATGCTGGCGGAATTCAACATAACCTATCCGCAGTATATTGTGCTTTTGGTGCTCCTCGAGCGTGTGGAATCTACGGTAAATGGTATCGCCGATGCCCTCAAACTGGATGCGGCGACTGTTACGCCATTATTAAAGCGACTGGCAGAGGCTGGCTGGATTACGCGTGAGCGCAACCGCGCCGACGAACGAGTGGTAGTGGTGCGACTAACGCCCCAAGGACGGGCGCTCGAGGCGCGGTTGGCCGAAGTTCAAAACACAGTGCGCTATCGTACCGGTCTCGACATCGATGCATTCAGGAACTTACGTGATACACTTGACGAGCTGACCGAAACTCTTGCGACAGGACCCAGCGAGGAGGTCTAAGGCAGCTTGCTTTTGAGTTGCAAATGCCGATTAACCGCGGTCACCATTGTGGCTGCCGCACGTAGAACCATCGTCTTGTTATCGGCTTTGACTTCCATCGATTTCACCATCAGAGGTTGTTTTTGGTCGACCGAATCTAGCTCCCCGCGCATATAAATGATCAGATCACTAACTTTGTGAATTGATCCGATGAAAACATATTGGGCACCAGTTGAGTGCGCGGCGCTGATCGCACAAGACCTGCACGTCGAAGGATGCTGATAGGATTTGAGCGCTGTAGCGGTGGCATGCTGAGTTGCGGCACCTGTTACAACGATTAGCCGCTTGTCGTCGGCAAGTTCATGGCGCATTGCCGTAGCGGCATCCAAAAGCCATCGTTTTTGATCAGCCAGTACGAAGGCGCGATGATCAATGGACGTGTCGAACAAATCGAATGGCTCGATCAAGATCCTCGCGCGTGCGGGTGACTGATGCGCCAGCGCAACCGACTGTCCGACGCACAAAGCTAGTATGAGGGGTAGTATCCTGGTTTGGTACGCTTTCAGCTTAGTCTGCCCCCAAATTACCGTGGCAATGTTTGAATTTTTTACCCGACCCGCATGGACACAGGGCGTTCCGAGGAGTGGCGAACCAAGTTTCCGGGCGGCCTGGATCGACCGCTTCCTGCCGAACGTTGGTTATCGGCATCGGTGTGACTTCATTGACCGGTCGCTGGCCCGCTAGCGCAATATCACCATCATAGCGGGCAGCACTTTCATGCTGTTCATACATCTCGGATGGGTCGAATATGGGGGCGTTGGCAGTAGGATCGGTGCCCAGTTCGACATGTGCGAGTGCGGTCGATACCTGCTCTTTTAAATCCTCCAGCATCACTGAAAACAGTGCGAAGGCTTCCGCTTTATATTCGTTCAGCGGATCGCGCTGCCCATACGCCCGCAGACCAATACCTTGGCGCAGATGGTCGAGCGCGAGCAGATGCTCCTTCCACAGATGGTCGAGTGTTTGGAGAAGGATCGATTTTTCGAGGAACCGCATGAAGTCAGGACCGAAGCTCGCCGCTTTTACGGACATATTCGCCTCGACAGCGTCAGCGATTCTTTCACGCAGATGGGTTTCGTCAATACCTTCCTCGGCTGCCCAGTCGATGATCGGCAGTACCAAGCCAAAAATGCGGTCAACGTCCGCCGTCAACTCCGCGCTTTCCCATTGTTCGGCGTAGGCTTTAGTCGGGATCCGCCGTTCGACGATTTCGGCGATCGTGTCGGCCCGCATGTCGCCGATCACATCGGCCACCGAGTCGGCTCGCATGAACTCCCGTCGTTGCGCATACACTTCCTTGCGCTGGTTGTTCATCACGTCATCGTATTTCAGCAAGTTCTTCCGGGTATCGAAATTTCGCGCCTCAACCTTTTTCTGTGCTTTTTCAAGCGCCTTGTTGATCCAAGGATGGATGATCGCTTCGCCATCCTTGAGACCAAGTTTCTGCAGCATCGGGCCCATGCGGTCCGAGCCGAAAATGCGCATTAAGTCGTCGTCAAGCGAGAGAAAGAAACGTGATGCGCCAGGGTCGCCTTGGCGGCCCGAACGACCGCGCAGTTGATTGTCGACCCTGCGGCTCTCGTGACGCTCGGTACCGATCACAAACAGACCGCCGGCGGCCTTGACGACATCGTGCGCGGCATCGATCTCGGCGCGTATCTCTGCCTCACGTGCGGCGTGATTGGGGGGATCGACTGCGGCAAGTTCGGTCTTCAGGCGTGTCTCCAGATTGCCGCCGAGTTTGATGTCGGTGCCGCGGCCAGCCATGTTCGTGGCGATGGTGACGGCACCCGGCGCACCGGCATCGGCCACGATACTGGCCTCCTGCTCGTGAAAGCGCGCGTTAAGAACCGAGTGGGCGACGCCCATGCCGGTCAGGAGGCTGGAAATTAATTCAGATTTTTCGATCGACGTGGTTCCGACCAGAACCGGTTGGTTCCGGGCGCGGCATTCATCGATCAGATTTGCGACGGCTTGATATTTCTCGCCTTCGCTTCTGTAAACCTCATCGTCGCTATCCTTGCGCGACACCGGCACATTGGTCGGAATCTCGACCACGAGAAGTTTGTAGATCTCTTCAAACTCATCGGCCTCGGTCAGTGCCGTGCCGGTCATGCCGGACAGTTTCGGATACAGGCGGAAATAGTTCTGAAACGTGATCGAGGCGAGTGTCTGGTTTTCCCGCTCCACGGTGACGTGCTCTTTGGCTTCCAGCGCCTGGTGCAGGCCATCCGAGTAGCGGCGACCATCCATCATGCGGCCGGTAAACTCATCGATGATGATGACCTGACCGTTCTTGACGATGTAATCAACGTCGCGCGTGAACAACGTATGGGCACGCAGGCTCTGCTGGACGTGGTGAACCAGGGAGATGTTGAAAACGTCGTACAGATTACCTTCAGTGAGCAGTCCGGCCTCGGTGAGCATCTGTTCGACGCGTTCGGTACCGGCTTCGGTGAGGTTCACGGTCTTGAATTTCTCGTCCTTGTCGAAATTCGACGGGTCCTCGGCCAGGACTTTTACGACCACATCGACCTGAGCGTATAGTTCCGTCGGCTCATCGGACGGGCCGGAAATGATCAGCGGTGTGCGCGCCTCATCAATCAGGATACTGTCCACCTCATCGACGATGGCATAGTTGAAATCGCGCTGCACCATATCGGCCAACGCATATTTCATGTTATCCCGCAGGTAATCGAAGCCAAATTCGTTGTTGGTGCCGTACGTGATGTCGCTTGCGTAGGCGGCGCGCCGCTCATCATCCTCGATATTGGGAACAATGACACCAACGGTCAGGCCCAGAAAATTATAAAGCCGTCCCATCCACTCGGCGTCCCGCCGTGCCAGATAGTCGTTCACGGTGACGACGTGCACGCCCTTGCCGGTCAGCGCATTCAGGTAGACGGGCAGGGTGGCAACCAGTGTTTTGCCCTCACCGGTCTTCATCTCCGCGATTTTACCGTCGTGCAGCACCATGCCGCCAATCAACTGCACGTCGAAATGGCGCATACCGAGAACGCGTTTCGCGCCTTCCCGGCACACCGCAAACGCTTCAGGCAGCAAATCGTTCAAGCTCTCGCCGGCGTCGATGCGGGCTCGAAACGCCGCGGTCTTCGCCTGGAGTGCCGCATCATCCAACGCCGCAAGTTCGGGTTCGAGCGCGTTGATGCTGTCGATTCTCCGGCGGTAAGCCTTCAATGACCGATCGTTGGTGGTCCCAATAAGGGCGCGGGCAATGCTTGCAAACATGATGAGGCGAGTTTCCGGTCTATCCGCTGTTCGTGCGACCCTGGCACGACACCATACGGCGCCGGGCGTGGGGCCAATGCACTGACATAGGAGTGCAGGCCAATCTGGTCAATGAACAGAGGCTGCCGCTTTATGACAACACATCGCGCATCTTGCCCGCGACCGCCGCTTCCGCCATGGTGCGGCGCAAATGCAACGGGGTCAAGCAGAATGAAACGCTCTCTATTTCTCAATTCGATCGGCGTCTTCGGCGCCGCCACACTGGCTCTGGCGATCGGAGCGAACCATGCGATGGCGGCATCGGCAAATGGCTCGCCTGCGCCGGCGGCAACCGCGGGCAAACCGGCGCCGAAAGACCCCGTGGTGGCCACGGTGAACGGTTACAAAATCCATCTGTCAGACCTTGCCAAGGCGGCACAATCGCTCCCCCCACAGCTGCAGCAGGCCCCACCCCAGGAGCTGTACCCCGTTCTTCTGAACCGATTGGTCGATGAGCGTGCCCTGCTGGTGAAGGCGCGGCAATCAGGTGCGGCCAAAAAGCCTTCCGTGGCAAAATCGATGCATGAGGCCGCTGATCGGGCGCTCGAATCGGCCTATCTCCGCGCTGAAGTGAAGCCCGAACTCAGCGATGCTGCGGTCAAAGCCTATTACGAGAAGCATTACGTCGGAAAGAAACAGGCCGAAGAGGTCAAGGCACGACAGATCCTTGTCAAAACCAAGACCGAGGCTGAGAAAATCATCGGTCAGCTCGACAAGGGGGCGAAATTCAGTGAACTGGCGATCAAGGACAGCATCGACCCCGGCGCCAAAAATGGCGGCGAACTCGGCTGGTTTACCAAAGATGAAATGGTCAAGCCCTTTGCCGATGCGGCCTTCGCGCTGAAGCCGGGGACCTACACGAAGGAGCCCGTGCAGTCGCAATTCGGCTGGCACATCATCAAATCTCAGGGCAAGCGCGAGAAACCGGCCCCCACATTTGCCGATGTCAAAGACAAAATTCGCCAGACGTTGACCGATCAGGCCATCACCAAGGCGCTCCAATCCGCACGGACTGGCTTGAAAATCGCACTGTTCAATCCGGACGGCTCGCCCGCCAAGGCGCCCGATGCCGCGTCTCCGGCGGCGGCGCCGTCAAAGAACTGAGGGCTTCGCTTGGCTAAAAAATTGGCGGTATCTCCGCTCGCGTTGCCCTTGCCGGATCTGCCGGCAGTCGGTGGCGTCAGGTTCGCAACGGTGGCCGCGGGTATTCGCTACCGCGGACGCACCGATGTCCTGTTGGCCGATTTTGCGCCGGGTACAACGGTCGCTGGCGTTTTCACCCGCAATAAATGTCCTGGCGCGCCCGTCACCTGGTGCCGGGACATTTTGCCGCGCGGTTTGGCGCGCGGCCTGTTGGTTAATGCCGGCAATGCGAATGTGTTCAACGGTGCCGCGGGTGCCGCGGCAGTCAGGGCAAGCGCGGTCGCGGCTGCTCGCGCTTTGAAATGCGCGCCCGAGGAGATTTTTCTGGCCTCTACCGGTGTAATCGGTGAGCCGATGCCGACGGAAAAGATCACTTCCGTCACCGACGAGCTGGCCGCCGGCCTGTCGGCTGATGGCTGGAAGGCGGCAGCCAGCGCAATCATGACGACCGACACTTTCCCCAAGGCCGCTACGCGGACCACGATGATAGGGGGCACATCGGTCCGGATCACCGGCATCGCCAAAGGTAGCGGCATGATCGCGCCAGACATGGCAACAATGCTGGCGTTTGTTGTCACTGACGCGGCAATTCCTGCGCCCATGCTGCAAACGATGCTGCTCCAGTCTATCGAGCCGACGTTCAATTGTATCACGGTCGATTCAGACACATCCACGTCGGACACCGTCCTGCTGTTCGCCACCGGTGCCGCAGGTAACGCGCTGGTTGCACGTACCAAGGATTTGAAAGCATTCCGGCTCGCTTTGCTCGGTGTGTTGCACGATCTCGCGCAGATGGTCATCCGCGACGGTGAGGGGGCGCGCAAGCTGATCGAAATCACGGTTACCGGTGCCGTGTCGCGGCGCTCGGCACGGCGGGTTGGTCTTGCGATCGCCAATTCTCCCTTGGTGAAAACCGCCGTTGCCGGCGAAGACGCAAATTGGGGCAGAATCGTCATGGCGGTCGGCAAGGCAGGAGAACCCGCCGAACGTGATCGATTGGCCGTGGCGGTCGGTGGCGTCTGGATGGCGCGTGAGGGGCGGGTGGTTGATGGCTATCAGGAAGCCCCGGTCGTCACACATATGGGCGGCTCCGAGATCAAGATTGCGGTCGACCTTGGGATGGGGCGTGGCAGCGCGGTCGTATGGGGCTGTGACCTGACGCATGGATATATCGACATTAATGGTAGCTACCGCAGCTGACTGAATAGCGTCATGATATTATCACGAACTCGTGATAATGGATGCTGACGTTGGATCATCCAAACGAGTGTCAGCGCCGTATCACCGTTACAAGGCCTCAAATCAGCGGCCGTGAACAGGAGATACGCGATGAACCTCAAGCACTTGCTGGTCGGTTTTGCCCTTGCTGCCGGACTTGGTGGTGTTGCGACCGCGGCCATGATGAACGATACAGTCACGGTTGGCGGCGCGCCGATGTATCCGACCAAAAACATTGTGCAAAATGCCGTAAACTCAAAGGATAATACGACATTGGTTGCCGCGGTGAAGGCTGCGGGCCTGGTGACGGCACTCGAGGGTAAAGGTCCTTTCACCGTATTCGCGCCGACCAACGAGGCGTTCGACATGCTGCCGAACGGTACGATTGCAACGCTCCTTAAGCCAGCGAACAAGAAAATGCTGACGTCTATTCTGCTGTATCATGTAGTGCCTGGCGATTTCACGTTCGGCACTCTGGCGGCCGATATCCAGGGACATGGTGGCACGGTCAAGCTGAAGACCCTCAACGGTGCGTATCTGACGTTCAAAATGAACGGCCCGCGAAACATCGAGGTGATGGATGCGAAAGGCAATACCGCCAACATCATCATTTACAACGTCAAACAATCAAATGGTGTAATTCAGGTGATCAATCGCGTTCTGATGCCGTAACATCAGGGATGATCACTGAACGGCGCGGGATTCCCCACCCCCGCAGCCATACTGGAACCAGCGATCAATTAAGGTCGCTGGTTTTTTTTGTGGCGCGTTGATCAGCGCTCGCACGCTTGAACGCTGGCCTCGCTTGGCTCAGAACGGCACATCAATGGTTTCGGGGGGGAGAGTTGTGGGACTAGCTGGAAAAATTGCTTTGGTGACGGGTTCGACGAGCGGCATCGGGCTCGGAATCGCGCGGGAACTGGCCAGCGCCGGGGCCACCATCGTGCTGAACGGGTTCGGCGACCCGACCGCGATCGAGGCAACGCGGTCCGCCATCGCCGGTGAGTTTGGCGTTACCGTCGCGTTCGAAGCTGCCGATCTGACCAAGCCAGCTGAAATTGACATGCTGGCTCGCCGGTGTGAGGCGGCGTTCGGCTCTATCGATATTCTGGTCAACAATGCCGGGATTCAGCACGTCGCGTCGATCGAGGATTTTCCCGGAGAAAAATGGGACGCGGTGATCGCACTCAACCTCTCTGCCGTGTTCCATGGTATGAAGGCGGTGTTGCCGGGAATGAAGCGGCGCGGATGGGGGCGGATCATAAACATCGCCTCGGCGCACGGGCTTGTCGCCAGCGCCCATAAGATTGCCTATGTGGCAGCGAAGCACGGTGTGGTTGGAGCGACCAAGGTCGCGGCAATCGAATGCGCCAATGACGGAATCACGGTCAATGCAATCTGCCCAGGCTGGGTGCTGACGCCGCTTGTTCAAGCGCAGATCGAAGCGCGTGCCGCTGCCAATGGCACGTCCGTCAGCGCCGAATCGAACGCTCTCCTCGCCGAGAAGCAACCGATGCTGGCATTCACGACGCCTGAAAAAATCGGTCAATTCGCTGCGTTCCTGTGCTCCGAGGCGGGATCGACCATGACCGGCGCCGCATTGTCGATCGATGGGGGCTGGGTTGCGCAATAATTCGAAAGAGGCAGAGCGAATCGTTTCATCACTGCAGCGCGCCGCGTCGCTGAAACTTGCTTTGGCGGAAGACCCGATGCCGATCATCGCGGTCGTCGAGGCGTGCGATACAGCGATCCGCGCGGGTAACAAGCTGCTTTTCTGTGGCAATGGGGGCTCTGCGTCCGACTCACAGCATCTCGCAACCGAATTGTTGATCCGGCTCCGCGGGTCGGTCGTGCGCAACTCCTGGCCGGCGATCTCGCTCACCCTCGACGCCTCGGCCCTCACCGCCGCGGGCAATGATTTTGGATTTGATGAGGTCTTTGCCCGGCCGTTGTCCGGCTTGGGTAGAGCGGGCGACGTCTTGTTTGGCATCACGACCTCCGGCCGCTCGCCTTCGGTCGTGCGGGCGCTCCAGGTTGGCCGTGAAATGGGCATTACGACGGTGGGTCTGTTAGGTGGGGATGGCGGTGCCGCACGAGCGCTCTGTGATCACGCCCTCCTCGTACCGGACTTTGAGACCATGCGGATCCAGGAGTGCCATATCGCACTGGGCCACATTATTCTGGAGTTGCTCGAGGATCGTTTGATTGGCGCGGATCGATGACGTTTCTGGTCACCGGGGTCGCAGGCTTCATTGGATATCACGTCGCCCAAACATTGCTCGCACGCGGGGAAACGGTGGTGGGTGTCGACAACGTCAACTCGTATTACGACGTTCGCCTGAAGCGGGCGCGCTTGGCGCGGCTGAGCGCGGCGCGGCTGTTCTCATTTCATGAAATTGACATCGCTGACCACGATGCCCTGCGGAGTACATCCGTGGATGTTGACGTAATCATACATCTGGCGGCACAGGCCGGCGTTCGCCATTCGATCGACAACCCGTTCGCCTATGCGTCATCGAATTTGACCGGCCATCTGTCGATCCTCGAAGCCGCGCGTCATGCGCCCCGATTGACACACCTTGTGTATGCCAGTTCATCGTCCGTGTATGGCGCAGGGTCGGCCTTGCCTTACAGCGAGGCGGCGCGGGCCGATCGGCCGCAATCGCTTTACGCGGCAACCAAACGCGCAGACGAAATGATGAGCATTGCGTACTCGCATCTTTATGGGCTGCGTCAGACCGGTTTGCGTTTCTTCACGGTTTACGGCCCCTGGGGCCGGCCTGACATGGCATATTTCAGCTTCGCCGAAGCCATGATGGCCGGACGTCCCATCACGCTCTACGAGGGCGGGCGACTGAAACGAGACTTCACCTTTATCGAAGATATCGTGGCCGGCGTGCTGGGGGTGGTCGATCTGCCTCCCAAAAACAACAGTGAGCATCGTCTGTTTAATATCGGTAATAACCGTGCTGAAACCGTGCTCGATCTGGTCGTAATTTTGGAGGCTGAACTCGGCCGCAAAGCGATCATTGTCGACACGCCCCGACCGGCGGCCGACCCGGTGGAGACCTGTGCGGATCTCGACGCTTTGACGGCGTTGACCGGTTTCGAGCCGAAAGTGACGTTAAATCAAGGTGTTCCGCGTTTCGTGGCGTGGTATCGGGACTGGTGTGCGGAAAGGGGCTTGACGGGATAATCTCGCTGTAATACATCAGTCACATCGGCGGCGGCGTCTTAAGTCTCCATCGAAAAATAAGGTGTTCGGCGGGATCAAAGGTCCCGTCGTTTTGTTCTTTGAGGTTTGTGAATAGGCTAGGAAGGGATACGTTGGTGGCGTTTGGCTACTGATTGTATTGCTGGGTCTGAGAGGGCTTGGTGGTGTG
>NZ_NCJX01000155.1:0-3295 GCF_002282635.1 Acidiphilium sp. 34-64-41
TTGGGGGAAAGCCAGTTCGTCACGCTGGTGAATGTCAATGGCCGCCATGGCGGGGGCCACTAGCCCTAGTGGGTGTCTGAGTCAACCGGATAGGCACGCTCTGTCCATACTGCAATGAATCGTCATCAATCAAAAACTGGGACAACTTCATGCGCTGCATTCGCTCCTTGGCCTGTTGCCTCGCCGTCGCCGCAGGCATGATCGCCCTGCCCCACCACGCCACCGCCGCCCCCGTGCTGCAAAAAATCACCTTCGGACTCGATTGGGTCGCCGAAGCCGAATACGGCGGTTTCTATCAAGCCGTCGCCACCGGCATCTACAAGAAATATGGGCTCGACGTCACCATCCGCCAGGGCGGCCCCGAGGTGAACAACGCCCAACTGCTCCTCGCCGGCAAGCTCGATTTCGACATCACCTCGAACGGCTTCCTCGCCTTCAACTTCGTCCAGCAAAAAATCCCCTTCGTCGCCGTCGCCGCGATGTTCCAGAAAGACCCGGATATCCTGCTCGCCCACCGCAGCACCGGTGAAACCAGCTTCGCCGCCCTCAAAGGCAGACCCATCGCCATCTCCTCGGATACCCGCGCAAGCTGGTGGCTCTACCTCGCCCATAAATACGGCTACAGCGACAGCCAGATCCGCCCCTACGACTTCAACCTCGCCCCGTTCTTCACCAACAAAAACCTCGCCGTCCAAGGCTACCTCACCTCCGAACCCTTCCTGGTCAAACAGAAAACCGGCCACTTCCCCGTCGTGCTACGGCTCGACCAGGCCGGGTTCGATGGCTACGCCGAACTGATCGCGACCTCGAAAAAACTGATCGCGACCGATCCCTCGGTGGTCCAGCGCTTCGTCGCCGCCTCCTCCGCCGGCTGGAAATCCTACCTCGATGGCAACCCCGCCCCCGCCTTCGCCCTGATCCGCAAAGCCAACCCGGACATGACAGCGCCACTCCTGAAATTCGGCTACGACGCCCTGAAAAAAGACGGCATCGTCGATTCCGGCATTACCAAAACCATGGGCATCGGCGCCATGACCGACGCCCGCTGGAAAGGCTTCTACACCCAGATGAGCGACGCCGGCCTCTACCCGAAACACTTCGACTACCGCGCCGCCTTCACCCTGCAATTCGTCGACCACAAAACCCCGGCCAAACCTTGAGCCTCCCCGCCTGACATGCTCCGGCTGAACGGCGTCGGCCGGCGCTTCCCCAACAACGTCATCGCACTGGACAATATCACGACACGGATCGAGCCGGGCGCCTTCATCGCCCTGCTCGGCCCATCCGGCTGCGGCAAATCCACCCTGCTGCGCATCCTCGCCGGGCTCGACACCCCCGACACCGGCAGCCTGACCTGGGATGACAACACCCCACCCGGCCCCGGCGACATCGGCTTCGTCTTTCAGGATGCGACCCTGCTGCCCTGGGCGAATGCCGAAGCCAACGTCTTCCTCCCGCTCCGCCTCGCCGGAAAATCGCTCGAAACCGCCCGCCCGATCGTGCGCGACACGCTGGCCCAACTCGGCCTGGCCGGCTTCGAACACGCCAAACCAACCGAACTCTCCGGCGGCATGCGCATGCGCGTCTCCATCGCCCGCGCCCTGGTCTCGCGCCCTAAACTGCTCCTGATGGACGAACCCTTCGCCGCCCTCGATGAATTCACCCGCCACCGCCTGCAGGACGATCTGTTCGCCCTCTGGCGCGAAGCCCGCACCACCATCGTCTTCGTCACCCACTCGATCTACGAAGCCGCCTACCTCGCCTCGCGCATCATCGTCATGTCGCCCCGCCCCGGCCGCATCGCCGCCGAACTCACCTGCGCCCTGCCCGACACGAAAAACCGCCGGACCGACCCCGCCTACGCCGCCCTCACCACCCAAGTCACCGAAACCCTCCGCGCCGTGATGCCCGCATGACCAGCCTGGAACGCACCGCCCCCATCGCCTTCGGCCTGCTCGGCCTCATCCTCTGGCAAACCGCGGTCAGCCTGATGCACGTGCCCGTCTACGTCCTGCCCGGCCCCATCGCCATCATCGCCGCCTTCTGGTCGGACCACGCCTCCCTGCTGCTCTCGCTGCTCTCCACCCTCGCCGTCACCGCCGCCGCCCTCATCGCCGCCGCCAGCCTCGGCATGATCCTCGCCCTCGCCATGGCCGCCAGCCGCCTCGCCCGCGCCGCCATCCAGCCCTGGGCCGTCGTCCTGCAAGTCACCCCCGTCGTCGCCATCGCACCGCTGATCATCATCTGGGTCAACCAGCAATTCGCCGCCCTCGTCGTCTGCGCCACCATCGTCGCCTTCTTCCCAGTCCTGTCGAACACCGCCGCCGGCCTCGCCGCCACCCCGCCCGAACTCGCCGATTTGTTCCGCCTCAACGGCGCCACCCGCCGCCAAACCCTGTTCCTGCTCCGCCTGCCCGCCGCCCTGCCCTATTTCCTCGCGGGCCTGCGCATCGCCGGCACCCTCGCCCTGGTCGGCGCCGTCGTCGCCGAATTCGTCGCCAGCTCCGGCGGCTTCGCCTCCGGCCTCGCCGGCCGCATCCTCGAATCCGGCTACCGGCTGGAAATCGCCCGCATGTTCGCCGCCCTCACCCTGCTCGCCATCACCGGCATCCTGATCTACGCCGCCCTCGGCGCGTTTGAACGCATGATCCTGCGGCGGTTCGGGGCTGGGCCTTCAGGCGAAGTGAAGTGAAAGGAAGACTTCTTTTTTGGAAAAAAGAAGCAAAAAACTTTCGTTAATCTGGGGCATGGGCGCTTTCGCCGGCACGGGCCCAGATGAACAAAGTTTTTTTACTTCTTTTTTGTTTACAAAAAAGAAGACCTTCTCACACCCCAACGACCCCACCATCCAGCAATCCCGCTTGAATCCCACCTCACCCTCTGGCACAGCCCCATCATGACCCGAAAAATGACCGACGCCCAACTCGACTACGAACGCAAACGCGCCGCCAAGGCCAACAAAAGCCTCGACGAATGGCTGAAAGCCAAAGCAAAGGCCGAACTCAAAACCGCCCCCGCCAAACCGGAAATCGCCAAAAAACCCGGCCTGCTCCGCCGCCTGATCGAACGCGGCCACAAACCGATCACCGCCAAAAAATAGGGAATGAGGCCGGTCGGCTTTGGGGCTGAGGCGGGGGACAGCAAGGCGGGGGGCTTTGCCCCCTCGACCCCCACTAAGGGCGAAGCCCTTAGAACCCGCTAGTTTTAGGGGTAGGGAGGGCGTCCAGACCATACCGTTTCAGAGCCCGGCAGCCGCCCTCCCTACCCCTAAAACTAATGGATTTTAAAGGCTCCG
>NZ_NCJX01000080.1:0-41358 GCF_002282635.1 Acidiphilium sp. 34-64-41
CTGAGCGGCCTCGGCCACGATTTGTGTCGCACGCGGCGTCAGGTCGGCCTTGTTCCAGTTGAAGAACACCAGATAGGTCCGTGCCGGGGCCGGGGCCGGGGCTGCAACCGGGGTCGGCGCAGGAGCGGGCGGCGGCGGCGGTGCCGGCGGGAACAGCTCGTAACGGGCACCGAGCAGGATTTCGTGATTGCCCGAGTGACCAACGCCGATGAAGGTGTTCGGCACACCGGTGTCGTTATACTTACGCTGATGCGTCAGCTCAGTGTACTGATACTGCGCTGTCAGAGCAAGGCCGGGAACCTGCGGGATGTTGTACGCAACGCCCGCGCCGACATCGAATGCGAAGCTGCCATAGGTGCCGCTGTAGCTGTCACCATAGGGGGCCGGCACGCCGATGTGCTGGAACTTCTGCCACTCGTAGCCGACACCGCCGCCGACGAAGGGTACGAAA
Organism: Acidiphilium sp. 34-64-41; assembly: GCF_002282635.1. Lineage (NCBI taxonomy): Bacteria > Pseudomonadati > Pseudomonadota > Alphaproteobacteria > Acetobacterales > Acidocellaceae > Acidiphilium > Acidiphilium sp. 34-64-41. Next base: position 452 of record NZ_NCJX01000080.1, read on the forward strand.
TTCGTGCCGGTCGGAATGTCATAATAGCCATTCAGCAAGACGCCGTAGGTGTTGACGCCGCCATGCACGCGGTTGTTGCCGTTGAAATTGTCATCGGCTTTGACGGCGCTGTTGCGGAAGAAATTGCCATCGAGCTCGACGCGAAACCCGTTGCCGAGGCCATAACCCACACCGATCTGGCCGGCGTAGTCGGGGCGGAACACGAAATGACCGGTCTGGCCGCCGTTCGGCTGAGCGTACGTATACTTCTGGGTCTGCATCAGGTTGGTGCCAAGACCAAGGTCCACGTAGGGACCCGTAACCGGCGCCGGGCCGCCTGCCATCTGGGCATGCGCCATCGGCGCAGCCGCGACGATTGCTGCACCGCAGGTTGCGGCAAACAGTATTGAGCGATAATTCATAAAGCCTCCATTCGTTAACATCGTTCGGCAGGAATTTGGAACGTCCAGCGTAGGTTACAATAATCTGATCTACTTCTGATACGCTCTTGTCAATTAAGATCTTGTCACGTCAGCGGTATTTACAATTTGATGCATTCAAGACACCGTCGATCAACCACCGCCGCACCCGATCAACCGGAATGTCACTGCCGCATCACCGACCACCGTGGCACCCGGTTCGGAGCGGATCAGCCATCCGCGAAACAGAGGGGTATCCCCGGTTGACGATGCATTTCCGTCCACAGGTTTCGACGTGACGGTCAGAAACGTTGCAGCATCAGACGTCATGTCCTTCGGCCGGACAACACAGGCGCCCACCTCGATCGACAACCTGCCCTCAGACGTGCTCGAGCCTACCGGCACATTAATCCGGTGAACTGCGCCATCTTCCTTGTCGAGCACGTCGAGCAACGCCGCAGCGCGCTGATCCCAGATCGGTTTTATTTGTGCGGGCGCGCCGCCGGACCCGTTTGGCGAACCGCCCGCCGTGACCGGTAACTGACCCGGTACGGCCGCATCCGGCGGGGGCGCGGTCAGTGTACCAACCGGCAAATTCGGCGCGGGCAGATCGGGGGCGGGTAGTGATTGCGCCTGAGATGGTGCCGGTGATGGCGGCACCGGCGCCGGCAATGGTGCATTCGGCGTTGCGATGATTGAAGGTGACAACGGCACCGGCGCCAGGCTGGCCGGCTGGTTATTCTGCGCCCCTGCCCACGGCATCGCTGCCAGCAGCACCGCCCCCATCCCCAGCGCGGCCTTGTGGATCACGGTGCTTTGGCACCCGGGGTCAACCCGGGCAGGCTCGTCTTCGTGCCAGCCGCAGGCGGGCTCGCGTCTGGCTGGCCAGACTTGCCCTTGGCGGCGGTGCTGGCGAAATTCGCCGCACTGAAGACGAATTTACCAAGTAGGGACTCGATGTTGATCGCCGATTGCGTCACCACAATCGCGCCATCCGGCTTCAGCATCGTATCAGACCCGCCAGGCGCGATCGATAGATAGTCCCCCCCAAGCAACGAAGCGCTTTCGATCGCGGCGCTGCTGTCCTTCGGGATTTTGACGCCGGGATCGATGTCGAAATCGACGATCGCGGCGTAGGTCGCCTTGTTGAGCGTCGTTGCGGCGACCTTGCCGACCGTCACACCCGCAATCTTTACCGGCGAACCGACCTTCAAGGGGCCGATACTGCCGAACTGGGCGTGCAGCATATAGCCATCGCTGGGCTGAGTATGTGTGCGGGAGAAAGCGAAAACCAGGAAGGCGACCACCGCGACAAGAACGGCCAGACCGGCGATTATTTCGGAAAAACGGCTCTGCATCTGCTACTTTCTGTCTAGCGTGCTAACGATGGGGTCTACGGACGAAATCACGGGGAACCCTATGTCTGCTGGTTCAGGCGTCCGGTGTCCATGGTTCATAGTCGGCTGAGACATGGGGGCGTGCCCCGCCGGCATAATCGTGCCCTTTCGGGCGGTACGCGAATGCCGTACCCGTCATGTTCGGCTCATGGGGCCGTTGCCAAGGGCGGCGATTGGCGTCGGACAGCGGCGCATCGGTCGTGAAATGCAGCCAGGCATGCCACTCGGGCGGCACCAGCGAGGCATCGCGCGCGCGACCGGCGTAGAGCACCCAGCGACGGGCGCGGCCATCCGGCCGGGTCGGCCGGCGTTCCTCGAAATACCGGTTGCCGAGCGCGTCCTGGCCGACGGCCCCGCCGTGGCGCAACGTGTTGAGGATGAGGCCGGGGTTGTTGATCAGCGCCCGCCAGCCGCCCAGCGATGCCAAGCTGGGAGCCCCGGGTCGCGACGCCCGGTTTTTGCCATCGTGCCGCGCGTCTTCGCCCGCCACAGTGTCGTCGGTTGCGTTCATGCTCGTCTCTATAAAGGAACTGGTCAGATCGGTCCATCCGTGCCGCACTGCACCAGACAGCACGGTTATCCACAACATTTTGTGGCGGCCGTCATCGATATCCACAACATGACGCGGAATCGCGCTGGAAACGGCGCTGCGAACGGACTAGAGTTGTAGTATGATCAAAGATCACGCCGGTTCGTACCGCTCCCACCCGCCGCTGCCCTGGCGCGGCATTCGCATGCGGCGCCTGGAAATCGGCACCGATCCGGATGCGACGCCGGAAGCGGCGGTCATCCCGGTTGCTTGGCCTGAACAAGCCGCTGCCGGCCTGGTCGCTCTGCGCGCATCGCCCCGCCTGGTCGAGGCACCGGCCGCGGCATCCGCCTGGATCGAGCCGATCGCGGCACGCGCCGCCGCCGCCGGGATCGAGGATGATTTGGCCCACGTGCTGCATCACCTGCTGATCGGCCGGCGTGGCGCGCCCTCCCCCGGCATCTGGCGCGGCGTGCCGGAAGCGATCCCCGGCTTCGTCCTCAACGTGTCGCAGTTTCTCGACGACGCGCAGCAGTTCGACACCGAAGGGTTCGGCGAGGCGGTCCGCACCGCGGTCATCGCACTCAGCCTCAGCAACCCATCGGCTCAGCGCCTCGCGCTCGGGATGGCCGATCTGGCCATGCTGCTGGCCCGGCTCGACCTCGATTACGCCAGCGATGCCGCACGATCGCTGGCGGCGAGCCTCGCCGCCCTGCTCGCGGCGCAGGCCGATATCGCCTCCGCTGGTCTGCTCGCGCGCGGCATGGCGCCAGGTTGCGCGATCACGACCGCGCCGCTGCCCCGCACCTGCCCGATCGAGGCGGTCCGCGCCGCCGCGCTGCGCGCGCAGGCTCAAGCCCAAGCCCTGGGTCTGCGCCAGCACCTCAGCCTGACCGGGTTGTTGCCGCCGGGGCCGGTGGAGGCGTTGCTCGGCGTCGAGACCATCGGCATCGCGGCACCGCTCTCGGCGCTGAACGGCGAGGGTAGGCTGGCCACCTGGTCACGCGCCCGCCTGGCCGCATCGGGCCGCACCGCCGAGGATGCGCTGGCGGCAACCATCGCCGGCGCCGATCCGTTCGGCATCGCACGATTCTGCCGCCGTTGCAGACCAGCCTGCCGGTTCGCACCCCGGCGCGTGGCACCGCGCGCGACAAACTGCCCGCCCGGCGCGGTGGCTATACCCAGAAAGTCACCATCGCCGGCCACAAGGTGTTTCTGCGCACCGGCGAGTATCCGGATGGCCGGCTGGGCGAGATATTCCTGACCTTGCCCCGCGAATCCGCCGCATTTCGCGGGCTGGCCGAGGCGTTTGCCATCGCCGTCAGCCTTGGTTTGCAGCACGGCGTGCCGCTCGATGACTTCGTCGATGAATTCGCGTTCACCCGGTTCGGCAGCGCCGGTGCGGTGGAAGGCGATGCCGAAATTACCCAGGCAAGCTCGCTGATCGACTACGCATTCCGCCATCTGGCCGCCAACTACCTCGACCGGCACGATCTCGCGACCGCCACCAACGACGACGCGACGGCCGCGTCCAGCGAGGCCCCGGCCACACCGTTGCTGCCGCTCGATCTGCCGGCGGCCGAGGGCAGCCGGCCCCGGCGCCAGCGCCCCACCCTGAAACTGGTGAGTTGAGAATGAGTGCCACAGAGCGCCTTGCCGCACTCGGGATCGTGCTTCCGACGCCTGCCAAAGCCGTTGCCAATTATGTACCGGTCGTGATCGCGGGTGGGTTCGCTATTGTCAGCGGCCAGTTGCCCTATGAAAACGGTCAGGTCGCGGTGACCGGCAAACTGGGTCAGGAAGTCGATATCGCCGAGGGCGTCCGCGCGGCCCGGCTCTGCATGATCAACGTGCTCGCCCAACTGCAAGCGAGCCTGCCCGAAGGCCTGGCCTCGGTCGCGCAAGTGGTGCGGCTGGGCGGCTTCATCGCGGCGACGCCATTTTTCACCGACGCCGCCAAGGTGATGAACGGTGCCTCCGACCTCGCAGTCGCGGTGTTCGGCGATGCCGGACGGCACGCCCGCTCGACCATCGGCGTTGCTTCCTTGCCGCTCGATGGTGCGGTCGAGGTCGAGGGAATGTTCTTGCTCCGGTAATTGCGCGCCCTCACCGCTTGTCGTATTTCCCGCACGTCTTGCGCCGGGTGCCGTATCAGCCCGGGCATCAACCAGTGGGAGCCACCATGAGCGCCATCGCCGATATCGTCGCCCGCGAAATTCTGGACAGCCGGGGGAACCCCACGGTCGAAGTCGACGTGATGCTCGATTCGGGTGCCATGGGCCGCGCCGCGGTGCCATCCGGCGCCTCGACCGGCGCGCATGAAGCGGTCGAACTGCGCGATGGCGATAAATCCCGCTACGGCGGCAAGGGCGTCACCAAGGCGGTCGCCGCGGTCGAGCGCGAGATTTTCGATGCGATCGGCGGCATGGATGCGTCCGAGCAGGTCATGATCGACGAGTTGATGATCGAGTTGGACGGCACGCCGAACAAATCCCGCCTGGGTGCCAATGCGATTCTCGGCGTGTCGCTCGCGGTCGCCAAAGCCGCGGCGGATGATCTGGGCGTGCCGCTCTACCGGTATATCGGCGGCAGCTTCGCGCGCACCCTGCCGGTGCCGATGATGAACATCATCAACGGCGGCCAACACGCCGATAACCCGATCGACATTCAGGAGTTCATGATCCAGCCGATTGGTGCCGCGAGCGTGGCCGATGCGGTGCGGATGGGTGCCGAAGTGTTTCACACCTTGAAGAAAATCCTGCACGATGCCGGGCACAACACCAATGTCGGCGATGAGGGCGGCTTCGCCCCCGGCCTGAAATCGGCCGAAGAGGCGCTCGGCTTCATCAGCAAGGCGGTCGAACAGGCCGGCTACAAGCCTGGCGAAGACATCGCTTTCGCGCTCGACTGCGCGGCGACCGAATTTTTCAAAGATGGCAAATACCGCCTGGAAGGCGAGGGCAAAGTGCTCGATGCCGCCGGCATGACCGATTACATCGCGGCTCTCGCCAAAAAATTCCCGATCATCTCAGTCGAGGATCCGCTGGCCGAGGATGATTGGGAAGGCTGGGCGCATTTCACCAGCGTGCTCGGCGGCACCATGCAGGTGGTCGGCGATGATCTGTTCGTCACCAACCCAGCCCGGCTGCGCCGCGGCATCGAGGCGCGATCGGCCAACGCGATCCTGGTGAAGGTCAACCAGATCGGCACGCTGTCCGAAACGCTGGAAGCCATCGAACTCGCGCATCGTGCCGGCATGGCGACCATCATCAGCCACCGTTCGGGCGAGACCGAGGATGCGACGATCGCGGATATCGCGGTTGCGGTGAACGCCGGGCAGATCAAGACCGGCAGCCTCGCCCGCAGCGACCGCACCGCGAAATACAACCAGCTGATGCGGATCGAAGTGGAGCTGGGCACCGCCGGCCGCTTCGCCGGCCACACGATCCTGCGCCGCTGAGCGAAGCCATAATCATCAATTCACGAAAATTTTTTGCTTCTTTTTTATAAAAAAGACGCCTTTTCTTTGACTTACGCGACCTCGATCCCATAGCCTGCGTCAAACGCAGGAGAGGCATAATGTCTGAAGGATACGCCGGACCGTTCATCGCGGCCGAGGCGCTGGGCAAGCAATTCGGCACGCGGATTGCCTTGGCCGACGTGACGTTCACCGTCGGCCCTGGTGAAATCGTCGGCCTGCTCGGCCCGAACGGTGCAGGCAAGACCACGTTGATCGGCTGCCTGCTGGGGTTTCTGCTGCCCTCCGCCGGCTCGATCAGGTTGTTTGGCGAAACGGCAGCCGAATTGTCGCCAGCGCTGCGCGGCCGCACCGGCTTCGTGCCGCAGACCATGAGCGGGTTCGGCTGGTTCCGGGTCGGCGAGCTGATTACTTATCTCGGCAAATTCTATGCGCAGGAACCGGGCGCGCCGCCGGCCTGGCTGCTGGACTGGGCCGGGCTTGACCCGAAGGCGCGGGTCAAATCCCTCTCCGGCGGCCAGAAACAGCGCCTCGCGATCGTGCTGGCGATGCGCCATGCGCCGGATCTGCTGATCCTGGATGAGCCGGTCGCGAGCCTCGACCCGCAGGCGCGCCGTGATTTCATGGCGCTGCTGACCAGGTTCTGCGCGCAGGAGGGGCGGAGCGTGCTGATTTCCTCGCATATTCTCTCCGACCTCGAAAAAATCGCGACCCGCGCGATTTTCATGCGGCACGGCAGCATCATCCACGATACACCGATGGCGCGGTTCCGCAGCTCCGCGCGCTGGGTGGCCGCGCCGCGCGACGCGTTGCCGCAACACGTCTCGTGCCTTGCCGAAGATCGTGACACGGGCGCCTTGCTGGTCGATGGCTGGGACGAGGCGAGCGCCGCCGCGCTGGCCGCAACGCTCGGGGCAGCACCCGACGTGCGCATCCCCGATCTGGAAACGGCATTTCTGGAAATGACGCGATGAAGCCGCGCCTCGCCGCGGCCGCGCTGCGAAACTACGCCTCGCAGGTGTTCGTGCGCGAGAACCCGATGCTGGCCTCCGCCGCCATGATGCTCGTTTTGGACGCGATAAACACGCCGAAGGCTGCGGCGATGGTGGCGACGGGCGGCATTCAGGCGCTGTTCCTGCATCGCTCGATGTTCCTGTTTTTCTGGTGGTATGCCGCGTGCTTCGTGCCGGCCTGTTTTACGATGCATTATTGGCGGCAGGTGCGGTCCAACCTTGCAACCGCCATCCCCGACCTGAAATCGGCCGAACTCAGCGCCGCTGCCATCACCTTGGTGATCCTGACCGCCCTGTTCGCGATCCCTCTGATAGGGTTCGGCGCCCCCATTGCCGGCGCCCTCGCGCTGGCTGCGCTGGCCACGGCGACCGGTGCCGCGTTCAGCAGCGGGGGGGCGACCGGACAGGCCAAGGGGGTCACACGGCTTCGTGGACTCCTGTTTCTACCCGTCATGTTCGTCGGATCACAGCCGCATTATCTCGCATACGTCGTCTTTGCGCCGGCACCGATCGCGTTGTTGATCACCGGTCTTTCGGTTTCACTCGTCGTCTCGGGCCTGCGCTATGTCCCCGCGCGGGCGGCGAGCCAGGACGAAGCGCAAGCGGATCGCGCCGATCGTGCCGCCGCCGCGCCGCGAACCGGCGCTCTGCGCACGATCCTGCGGCCGATCGGCCGGATCATGACCTGGAAACCCGGCTTCATGCCTGCGCAACCGCTGCCTGCCATGCTCGGCATCGCGCTGGGCCCGATCGGCCTGCTGATCGTCACCTGTATGCAGATCGGCGTTCTACTTCTTTACATGCCGGCCTTCGCCTGGATCACCGGCCATGATTTCATCGCCGCGCTGATCGAGCAGGCGCCACAATCGATCGGGTTCGGGGTGGCGCTCGGTTTGTTCGGCAGCGGCCAATGGCTGATCAGCCGTGGTGACTGGCCCGCGCTTTATATGGCGGGGCGCTATGGCGGCCGCAGCGGTTTCGCCGCCGCCATGGTGCGGGCGTTTCGCACCAATATGATCGAAATCAGCCTGATCAACGCGCTCGTGGTCGTCGCCATTGCATTGTCGCTCGGCATCGTTACGCCGATCCAGGCGATACCGGTGGCGCTCTGCACCTTCGGTGCAATGTTCGGTGCCAGCCACGCGCCGGCATTGCCGCTGCTCTGGCGCGAACTTGGCGGCAAGGGCGTCACGCTCATGTTCGCCATGGTGGGCGCGTTTGCGGTAATGGCGCTGCTGGGGTTCGGCGTGCTCGACCACGGCCCGGCGCTCTGGGCGGTCGGCTGCGCGGCGGCATTGTTCGGCCTCGGCATCGTCATGTCGCTGCTCGCACCGGGCCGCCTCGCCGCGATGGACTGGCCGATCGAAACCGGCCCGGCCGGCTAGACGCTCTGGCGCCGCACCGCCAGTTCGGGCACGATAGCGCGGGGACATACACGGAGGTTGCATGAAACGGCATCGGCGGATCAGGGCAGGCATCGCCAGCATATGCCTCGCTTGCAGCGCGGCGCTGGCGCTCAACGGCACCGCTCTCGCCGGGGACCTGATCCGGGCACCCGCCGTGCCGCAACCCACCGCACCGGGCGACCTGGTGGGTGTGGTGTTGGAAAACACCCTGACCCACGCGATTACGCCGCGCTATATCACCTTCGGCACCGTGTTCGCGCGCGGGCAGTTGCCCAAGGGCGAAGCGATCACCGCAATGGTCGGCGGCAAGAGCGAACCCGCGCAGATCGATGTCAAGAACCGCTATCCGGATGGTTCGGTGTTGTTCGGCGTGGTGACGCTGCGCGCGCCGGCGATGGCCAGCGGCGCCGATGCGCCGGTCATGCTGCGCAAGGCCGCGCCGACCCCGGGCACCGTCGCGATCATGCCCGCGCTGGAAAAGCACGACATCACCATCACCCTCGCGCTGAACGACCCCGGCATGCCGACGCGCTACGTTACCGTATACGCCGCCAAGCTGCTCGCCCAAGCCCAGGCCGCCGGGCAGACCTCGCCCTGGCTCGCCGGCCCGCTGGTTTCGGAAACCCGGGTCTCACGGCACATCCAAGGCTCGCTGCGGCTGGTGCTGGATATCCGCGCATACGCGACCGGCAGCGTGGCGGCGGATGTGCAACTGAACAACGACATCGCGATGAGCCCGAAAGGGGGTACCGAAACCTACGGCATCATCATCGCCCAGAACGGCAAGCCGGTGTTCGCAGTGCCGCACATTCACCAATTCCAGTACCAGGACTGGCACACCATCATCCGCTCCGGCGGCCGCGCCCCGATCAACGTGGTGCACGATGTCGCGGCGATGGAGCGGATCGGCATTGTGCCTGCGTATGAGTTGAAAGTGGGGATGCCGCGTGCGGACCTGATCGCCAAATTGAAAGCCATCACCGCCCCCGGCTGGGATGCGCCCTTGGCGGTAGACGGTGTCACGCAGTACATGCCCATGACCGGTGGCCGTGGCAGTATCGGTCCCACCACCGCCGCCAATGCGGTCTGGCTGATCACTCAGAATCCGGTCTCCGCCGAATACGCCCTCGGTCAGGCCGACGCCGCCGGTGCGGTTCCCTGGCATTTCTTCTATGAAAAGACCGACAATTTCGTGACCACCGCAGATTTTCCCAAACTATGGGTCGATGGCCGCGGCGGTCCGGCGTCCTACACCACCGGCCTCACTCAACAGGTGGATGGCAAGACCGGCTGGACGACCGACGTCGCCCACGAGCCCGACCTGTCCTATATTGCCTACCTTCTGACCGGCCGCCGCGACTATCTCGACCAGCAGAACGCCGAGGCTGATTATTCTGAAGTTGGTCAGTGGCCCTCGCCGCAAGCCCGCAACAATGGCGAAGGCATCATCGTCGGCCCCGGCGAACAGGTCCGCGGCGCCGCCTGGAGCCTGCGCGAAGTCGCCGACGCCGCCTATATCGATCCGGATGGCTCACCGATGCGCCAATATTTTCAGCACATGGTGTCCAACAACATGGACTATCTCAAACAGAACATCCCGGTCTGGACAAGGCAGCAGGGCGAACCCTACGGCTACATCGTTGGCACCTACGGCAGCGGCACCGCAGCGATCGCACCCTGGCAGCAGGATTATTTCGCCAGCACCATGGCCACCATGGTGCGCCAGGGCGTTCCCGGCGCGCGCAGCACCATGCTATGGGAAATCCACTTCCTCGCCGGCAGCGTGCTAACCACCACCCCCGGCTACAACCCGCGCGACGGCATCACCTACAACATGTTCGTCGCCAACCCGAAAACCAACCAACGCGCCACCACCTGGGCCGAAATCGAGCAAGACACAAAGGCCGGTGGCCAGGCCAACGGCACAGGCTGGGCGCATAGTGACGGCGATTACGGCATGACCCGCATGGCCGCACTGGCCGGCGCCTACAACGCCACCAACGCAGCCCCCGCCCTGCAAGGCTACGAGTGGGTTCGCCACAGCGGCGCGCCCTACACCAACGTCACCGGCATCCAGACGACCCCACAATTCTGGATCGTGCCCGAAACCAGCAAGCAGTGATGAGCGCTGTGGGCTAACAGCAACACTCGTTATGCACTTGCCAAATCGCATCACACTAATGTAACAGATTGCTTACTAATTATTTATAACTGTCTGTCTCATTATCTGGGCGAACATCAAATTATGCTTGATTCTCAATTATCGGCGACTTTCGAAATCTCAAATGAGGTCAGCGCCGAGATCAAAACTGTTCCACATTTCCGTGACAGCCATTACAGAAACTGGAACCTGTCTAACCTGCTCCGATCCTATAGTTATGGTTACGTCAAACCTCTAGTGAAGCGCCGTCCGTTCAACCGGACAACCCTGATTTCCGATGTTGGTACCGGTTATGGTTGGCTCGCGTTCGCGCTGGCCTTGGAAACGCCAGCAACGATTATCGCAGTGGATTTTGATGAAAAACGCGTCGATGCCGCTAAAGCGATCGGCACTATTCTCGGCCTCAATGATCGGATCGACTGGCGGGTGGGCTCGCTGGGTCGCCTGCCGCTCGGTAATGCGGAAACCGCGATGGCGTGTTGCCTGGAAGTCATCGAGCACGTCGACACCAAGCCCGCGACAGTTCACGACTTATCCCGCACCACCAGTGATATTCTTCTGATCAGCACACCCAACGGCGCACTACCAGTGGTCTTTCACGACACATCGTTACCGGGTTGCCACTTCCTGTCGCCCAGGATGCGGGATTTTTATGCAAAAGCATTGGGTCGCATTCATTTACAGGATAACAATCAGTTCTGGCGACCACGACAATTGGCGCAAGCGCTGCCCGATTTTAATCGAGTATCAAAATTCCTTCAATTTTCCGATTTCGCTGAATGGCATGAGTTGCACACTCAAATGTTGCAAAATCCCATTGGTCATTACGAGCGACCGTACCAACTGCAATCCTCGTATTACCGCTCCGTGGCAAAACTCTCGTCGTGGTCTTATTACTGCCTGCCGAACCTCGCTTCAATCTGGCGGCGGCGTTAGGCGCACACCAAGCAAGATCGATCGCCTCCCCCCACGTGAACGTGCCATACTCTCCTGATGACCGAGCCAATGAAACCCACCGCCCTGATCATCCTGTCCGGCGGCGGTTTCACCTTCGAGACCAAATGCCTGCTCCGGCAGATCGAAGCGGATTTCCGCTTCGTCTATCTCGCGACCAGGTTCGGCGGCGAACCCGGCGAACCTGGCATTCCGGCCGGCAAGCGCTACGAAGTGCCCTCGTTCGCCTCGATGACCCAGCGCTCGTATCGGCGCAGCCTCGATGCGTTCGTCCGTACCTTCACTACGACCACGCGTGTCATCCGCGCCGAAGCGATCGATATGGTGATCACCATCGGCTGCAGCCATGCGGTGCCGATGCTGCTCGCCGGGCGCCTGCTGCGCCGCAAGACCGTCTATATCGAAAGCATCACCCGGGTCGACAAACTCTCCAACACTGGCCGGATCGTCTATCATCTGCGCCTTGCGACCCGCTTTATGGTGCAATGGCCAAGTCTGCAGCGATCCAATCCAGGCAGCGAATTGGGCAGCATCCTATGATCTTCGTGACAATCGGAACCACCATGCCGTTCGACGAACTCCTCACCGAGATCGACCGCCTCGCCGATAACGGGACCATCAACGAAGATCTCATCTGCCAGACCGGCCAATCGCGCTACCGCATGCGCCACGGCGAGCAATTCATCGGCCGCCCCACCATCGCCGATCTGATCGAACAGGCAAGCCTCGTGATCTCCCACGGTGGCGCCACCGTGATACAATTATTGATCGCCCAGAAACAATTCATCGCATTCCCCAATCCCCGCGGCGCCGGCGATCACCAGACCAGTTTCCTGCGCGAAATCGCCCTCGTCTCGGACATCTCCTGGGGTGCCAATGTCACCGATCTCGCACGTCTGATCGATGAGCGCCGGCGCCAGGGACCCGCGATGATCCGCGCGGATTTCCCCCGCGCGGGCGATCTGATCCGCGACATGATCGGCAATCGGCGCGCCTCGAGCATGACCGTTTGAAGTCGATCATGCCCTGGCATTTATTTTGCGAGCAAGTTCATCGCTTTCGGCTGACGCAAACGCGTCAACCTCAAGCGATCTGGCTCTAAACATCCAACTCCCCTGCCCCCGCCGCCCGATCCTGAATGAATCGGAACCGTAACTCCGGCTTGCGTCCCATCAGGCTCTCGACCATCTCCGCAGTCTCCGCCCGCGCCTCCGGCAGCGTCATTACGCGCAGAAGCACCCGCCGCTTCGGGTCCATGGTGGTCTCTTTCAGCATCGCCGGCGGCATTTCGCCGAGGCCCTTGAAGCGGCTGATCTCGACCTTCGCGCTGCCCTTGAATGCGGTTTTCATCAACCGGTCCCGCTCCGCATCGTCCATCGCGTAGACCGATTTGCTGCCCTGGGTCAGGCGGAACAAGGGCGGTTGCGCCAGAAACACATGCCCGGCGCGGATCAACTCCGGCAGTTCGCGGTAAAAGAACGTCATCAACAGCGAAGCGATATGCGCGCCATCGACATCGGCATCCGTCATGATGATAATGCGGCCGTAGCGCAGCTGGTCGAGCCGGAACCGATCGCCCACGCCACAACCCAGCGCCTCGATCAGGTCTTTCAACTCCTGATTCTGCCGCAGTTTTTCGGTCGAAGCCGAAGCGACGTTCAGAATCTTGCCCCGCAGCGGCAGCACCGCCTGGGTCTCCCGGTTGCGCGCCTGCTTGGCGGAGCCGCCGGCGGAATCGCCTTCGACCAGGAAAATCTCGGTATACTCGCGCGATTCCCGCGTGCAATCGGTCAGTTTGCCCGGCAGACGCAACCGCCTGGTCGCCGATTTTCGCGGCGTGTCCTTTGCCTCGCGGCGCCGGATGCGCTCTTCGGCGCGTTCGATCACATAGGCCAGCAGATTGTCAGCACTCGCGGGATCGCCGGCAAGGAAATGTTCGAACCGGTCGCGCAGCGCGGCTTCGGTGACCTTCTGGGCTTCCGGCGAGGTGAGTTTTTCCTTGGTCTGGCCTTGAAACTGCGGATCGCGGATGAACAGCGAAAGCTTGGCCGACAAAGTGCCCGTGACATCCTCGCCGGTGATGACGCTTGTGCGCTTGTTGCCCCGCTGCTCGCCGAAGCCACGCAAACCCTTCAACAGCGCCGCGCGAAACCCCGCCTCATGCGTGCCGCCCTGCGGCGTCGGGATCGTGTTGCAATAGGTGTCGAGCGCGGCATCGCCGTTATCCAGCCAGGCGCACGCCCATTCGATCCGCCCGGCCGCATCCGGCAGGTCCGCCAAGCCGGCCCAGACGGGCACGACCAGTTTTGACGTGCTGCCAAGTTCCTCAGCCAGCGAATCGGCCAGCCCGCCGGGAAAATGCAGCTCGGCCTGGGCCGGGATGTCGCTGCCTGGCGGGATCAGCGCCGGGTCGCACGACCAGCGGATGCGCACGCCGCGGAACAGATAGGCCTTCGAGCGGCATAACCGGTACAGCCGCGTAGCACTCAGCCGCAGCGTGCCGAAAATTTCAGGATCGGGGGTGAAGCGGATCAGCGTACCGCGCCGGTTCGGCATCGGGCCGGCATTGATCAGCGGCGTCAGCGGCTTGCCCCGCGCATAATCCTGCTTCCACAGCACGCGATCGCGCACAACCTCGACTTCCAGCCGCTCGGACAATGCATTGACCACCGAACTGCCGACGCCGTGCAACCCGCCTGATGTCGCGTAGGCCTTGCCGGAGAATTTGGCGCCCGAGTGCAGCGTCGTGAGAATGACTTCGAGCGCCGATTTGTCCTTGAATTTCGGATGCGGATCGATCGGGTAGCCACGCCCGTTGTCGCGCACGCTCAGCCAGTTGCCGGCAGCGAGACTCATTTCGATCATCGAGGCATGCCCCGCGACCGCCTCGTCCATCGCGTTGTCGAGCAGTTCGGCGGCGAGGTGATGCAACGCGCCCTCGTCGGTGCCGCCGATATACATGCCGGGCCGCCGGCGGACCGGTTCCAGACCTTCCAGAACCTCGATATCCTTGGCGGTATACGCCGCCGAAGCGGCGGATTGGTCGAACAGATCAGTCACGTGCCGGCCTCGATTCGTTGGATTGCGAAACCCTTCTGCCACAGAAGCCCAAACAACGGGTTATACTTTCGCCAGCGCCTGGTTGACCCATGCCGCGGCAGCGGCGAAGGCGTGGTCGGCGTCGAGCGCGCTGGTATCGAGCACATGGGCATCATCCGCCGGGCGCAAGGGCGCGGCGGTGCGCGTGCGGTCCGCCTCGTCACGGGCGGCGAGGTCGGCGCGCACCTCATCGAGCGTCGCGGTATGGCCCTGTATTTGGCGTTCGGCGAACCGGCGTTGGGCCCGCACGTCGAGCGAGGCGGTGATGAACAGTTTTACCGCGGCCTGCGGGAACACGATGGTGCCGATATCGCGCCCATCGAGCACGGCGCCGGAACTCGCGGCGAAATTGCGCTGAAAATCGAGCAGGGCGGCGCGCACGGCGGCGATCGAGGCGACCGCACTCGCCGCCAGATCAACCTCGGGCGTGCGCAGATCATCGCGCCCGAGATCGAGTCGGCCGAGCCCGCGCGCCTGAGCCGTGGCAATGGCGGGATCGGTTGGATTGCCGCCGTGGTCGAGCACGCGGCGGGCGACCACGCGGTAGAGCAGGCCGGTATCGAGATAGGGCAGGTTGAAGGCTGCCGCCAGGCGCCGGGCCAGCGTGCCCTTGCCAGACGCCGCCGGACCATCGATGGCGATGACAATCGGTTTCATGCGGCCTCCACTTCAGCCTCGATCGAGGCGCCCAAGCTTTGCATCAAACCCATGAACCCGGGGAAACTGGTGTCGATGAAGCGCGCATCGTCGATCATCACAGGCGCATCAGCCGCCATGCCCAGCACCAGCGCGCTCATCGCGAGCCGATGGTCCATCTGCGTCAGCACGGTGCCGCCGCCCAGCCGGTTAGCACCGCCGGAGATGATCATGTCATCGCCCTCGACCTCTACATGCGCGCCGTTGACCCGCAACATCGCAAGCGTTGCCGCCAGACGGTCGCTTTCCTTGACCCGCAGTTCGCCGAGTCCGCGCAGCCGTGATGGGCCGCGCGCCAGGGCGCCAGATCGCCGACCGGCTCACCACCGGCCTCGCGCTTGTTGGTGATGGTGATATCAGCACCCATTTCAAGCAACGTGGTGAACAGGCCGGTCCGCAACGGGTTCAGGCCGACGCCTGCGATCGTGATGCGCGAGCCCGGCACCAGCAGCGCGGCCACGATCGGGAACGCCGCGGAGGACGGATCGCCCGGTACGATGATATCGGCGGCAATCAGTTCGGGCTGGCCCTGCAGGCGGATCAGCTTGCCCGCGCCGTGCGGCACCACGCTGACCACGGCCCCGAAATGACGCAGCATGTTTTCGGAATGATCACGCGTCGGTTCCGGTTCTTCGACCTCGGTAATGCCGCGCGCGTTCAACCCGGCGAGCAACAGGGCCGATTTCACCTGGGCGGAAGCGACCGGCAGGCGATAGCTCAACGGCCGTGCATCGGCGGCACCGGTTACGGCGAGCGGCAGGCGGCCGCCCTCGCGCGCGGCGAATACCGCACCGCAGGCCGCCAGCGGGTCGATCACGCGGCGCATCGGCCGGCGGCGCAGCGAGGCATCGCCGGTCATCACCGCGAACATGTCATGGCTGGCCAGAACGCCGCAGAGCAGCCGCGCGGCGGTACCGGAATTGCCCATGTCGAGCACGTCATCCGGGCTGTGCAACCCGCCGATGCCGGTACCAGCGACGAGCCAAGCGCCGTCCGAGTCGCGGCGCACGGCGGCGCCGAGGGCACGCATGGCGGCAGCGGTGCGCAGCACGTCCTCGCCTTCCAACAGGCCGGTGATGCGGGTTTCACCGATCGCGAGACCAGCGAACATCAGCGCGCGATGGGAGATCGATTTATCGCCCGGCACGGTGATTGAACCGCTCAGCGGCGTGGCCGGTCGATGGGAACGGTGGGCGTGCGGGGTTTCGGAGCTCATGGCGCGGCGCTTAGCATGATGTGGCGCGTTTGACATAGCGGGCGATGGGTGGCATGGCGCGCGCCCTGAAGCGACCATTTCCTTATTTGTACGAGGGGCTCATGCCGAAGCCGGAACTTGGCGACAAACATACCTGCGTCTCTTGTGGCGCACGGTTTTTCGATCTGGGCAAATCGCCGGCCGTCTGCCCGAAATGCGGCACCGAGCAGCCGATCGAGCAGCCGAAGCTCAAGCGTAACGCGCCGATCCCCGATGATGTCAAAAAATCGCCGAAAGCCGCGCTGGTGCCGGGCGACGACGTTGAAGTTGATGCCGTCGACGATGGCGCCGACGAGGACATACTGGAGGATGCGGACGATCTGGAAGACGATGCGGATGCGATCGAGACCGACATCGAGGTCGAGCGCGACGCCGATGAAAATGAACGCTGAACCGCAACGGAAACTTATTTTCGTCAGTGATCCGTTTTGTTAACCGAAACGTAACTTCGGCGTGGTGAGTTGGGGTCAGCCAAAAAGGCTGGTCTGTCAAAGGAAAAACCCACGATGTCCGATTACGCGACGGCGAAAATCGCCGACCACTATACCCCGATCGTCAGCCCTCTGATCCTGACCGATCGGCTTATATCACTCGCCCAGGACGCCGAACGAGCCGGCTTGCCCATTGTGGCAAGCCGGCTCGTTCGCTTGGCGCTCCGGACATGCGCGCCTTTGCCACGGCACCGTCTACGCGGCTGAAAATGCCGCTGCCGAGGGGCTGGGACGGGGACTGAGGCAAGGGAAGCACTGTTGTTTGACCGGGCGGCTTGGTCGTATTTATCGGCCGGTACCAGAGCAACCAACTTTTTTCGCTGACTTCTATCGAAAAATAATGTGCTTCTCTTGCGCTCGCCCCGCCTGCGCTGCCGTCTGATCACCAAGCCGTTTTGACCTCGAACGAGGCGGTCCGCTATGCCGACACTCCCATTGTCGGAGGTCGTCCATGTCACACGCCAATTCCACCCAGACGCCGCAGCCCTCGGGGCCGCTGGCCGGGCTGACAATCTTCGATCTGACCCGCGTACTGGCCGGGCCGACCTGTGTGCAGATGCTGGCCGATTTAGGCGCTTCGGTCATCAAGATCGAAAAACCCGGCAGCGGTGACGATACCAGGGGGTTTGTGCCGCCGGCGATGCCGGGCACCGATCAGAGCGCCTATTTCGCGGGGGCCAACCGCAACAAGCGATCGGTCACCATCGATATCGCCAAACCTTCTGGCCAGAAGCTGGCGCATGATCTGATCGCGCAATGCGACATTCTGGTCGAAAACTTCAAGGTCGGTACGCTGGCCCGCTACGGGCTTGGCTACGAGCAACTCGGCAAGCTGCATCCCGGGTTGATCTATTGCTCGATCACCGGCTTTGGCCAGACCGGACCCTATGCGGAACGGCCGGGCTATGACAGCCTGATCCAGGCGATGGGCGGGGTGATGTCCCTGACCGGGGAGCCCGATGGGCAGCCTATGAAGGTGGGCGTGCCGGTGGCGGACCTGTTTGCCGGGCTTTATGGTGCCATCGGCGTGCTCGCCGCCTTGCGCCACCGGGAAGCGACCGGTCTGGGCCAGCAGGTCGATATCGGCATGCTCGATACGAACGTGGCGTGGCTCGCCAACCAGGGGATGAACTATCTGGCCTCCGGCCAGAACCCGCCGCGCCTGGGCAATCAGCACCCGAACATCGTGCCCTATCAGGTCTTCGCGACGGCCGATGGCCATATCGTGCTGTCGATCGGCAACGATGCGACCTTTGCGCGCTTCTGCCAGCGATTTGGCCTCGAGCATCTGCTGGTCGATCCCAAATTCGTGACCAACGCGGCGCGCGTGGCCAATCGCGCGTTTGTGACCGAAACCCTGGCCAATGTGCTGGCGGCCCACGGTTCGGCCTGGTGGCTCGCCGAACTGGAGGCGATCAAAGTCGGCTGCGGCCCGATCAACACGCTCGAACAGGTGTTCGCCGACCCGCACGTCATTGCGCGCGGCAATCTGATCGAGATCGCCGGGAAGGACGGCAATCCGGTGAAACTGGTCGCAAATCCGGTCCGTTTATCCGCAACACCGGTGGATTATCGGTTACCGCCCCCCATGTTGGGTGAGCATACCGATGAGGTTTTGACTGATATGCTTGGACTCGATGCATCCGAACGCGCGGCACTGCGCCGCGATCAGATCATTTAACGCTTCGCGCACATGGCACGGCAAGCGGCAATTCCTTACCTTCTGGGCGCTGATTTTCACCGCCTGGCGTTTGTCGAATTCGGCAATCCGGCAGCACCCGCGGTTATGTGTGTGCATGGATTGACGCGGAACGGGCGGGATTTCGATATCCTGGCCGAGGCGCTGGCTAATGATTACCACGTGATCTGCCCCGATCTGCCAGGCCGCGGCCGGTCGGACTGGCTCGCCGATTCGAGCCTGTATCAGCCACCGAGTTATGTCGTGGCGCTGGCGCATCTGCTCGCGTATTTAAACAAGCCGGTCGCCTGGGTTGGCACCTCGCTCGGCGGTATTTGCGGCATGATGGTCGCCGCCGCGCCCCATACCCCGATCACGCGGCTGGTCCTGAACGATATCGGTCCGTTGATCCCGGCGGCAGCGCTGGCGCGGATCCGCGATTACATGACCAAGGCACCTGATACCTTTGCCGATATCGGCGCGCTCGAGGCGCATCTGCGGCTCGTTCACGCGCCGTTTGGCCGGCTGAGCGATGCGCAATGGCGCCATTTAGCGCGCTATTCGGCGCGTCCGGTCGCGGGTGGCGGATTTGCGCTGCACTACGATCCCGCGATCGCCGATCCGATCCGCGCCTCGATCCCGATGGATGCCGACCTGTCCGGGATCTGGCAGGCGATCCGTGTGCCGGTGATGGCGATCAGGGGCGAGGATAGCGATCTGCTCACCGAAGCGACCTTTGCTACCATGGCCACCGCCGGTGCGACGACACTGACCGTGACGCAGGCGGGCCACGCGCCCGCCTTGATGGACACACCGACGATCGATGCGATCCGGGATTTTCTGGCGGGGGGCGCTTGAGCCCGCGAGTGGATGTGACCTTGTGGTGGAGTGGCCTGAAGACCGCCGTGGTCTCGCTGCTGAGCGGCGAGATGTCGCTGGTGGCGGCCGGATGCGCGTTCTATGCGACGCTCGCGCTGTTTCCCGCGATCACGACGTTGATTTCGCTGTACGGGCTGGCGTTCAACCCGATTACGGTCGAGCCGCAACTGCTATATTTGAAGCATCTGATGCCGCCGGCGGCATTTCAGCTGATTGCGGGGCGGATCCAGCAGCTGGTGTCCGGCGGCAAGACCAGCTTGGGCATCGGGCTCGCCATTTCCTTGGTGTTTACCCTGTATTCCACCGCCTCCGGCACCAAGGCGCTGATCTATGCGCTGAACGTGATCCACAAGCGCGAAGAATCGCGCGGCATCATCCGGTTTCAGCTGGTGACACTCGGGATGACGCTGGTTGCGATTATCGGCGCGGTCATCGCGATCGGTGTGCTGGTGGGCTTGCCGCTGCTGTTCACGTTTTTCGGCTTGGGCAAGGAATCCGCTATTCTTGCCATCGTGATCGGGTTTTTGCTGATGATGGCGTTCATGGCCGTCGCCCTCGGGCTGCTGTATCGCTATGGCCCGGCGTTTCGGCGTGACCTCGGCCATACCGTGATCCCGGGCGTCGCCGTCGCGATTCTGCTGTGGCTGATCCTGTCCTACGGGTTTGCCGTCTATGTCGGTCAGTTTGCCGCCTATAGCCACACCTACGGCCCCTTGGCCACGATCATCGGCCTGATGATGTGGTTTTATCTAACGGCCTATACGCTGCTGCTGGGCGCGCTGTTCAACGCTTCGCTCGACCGGCTGATTGTGGCAAGAACACCATAGTCGGAAAACTTGCTGTGTGGTGCCCGGCGAAACGCTGCATCAGCGTTGTCGGCGTGCCACATTGGCGGTATGCGGAACCGATTGAACAGATCAGCTGACGCGTCGGGCGACACTGTGAACCAAGTCCAGAGGCCCTGGTTTCTGGACGGCCCGATCGTCATGCCATCCGTCGATCGGAACCCCAACCAAGGCACGCCGTCGGCATGACACGAAAACCCGCAAAGCCCGGACCCGGCAAGCCTGAGCCAGGCTTGCCCAGCGCTGCCGTGCTGCGCCAGTTTTTGAGCGAGGCGGGCACCCGGCTCGGCAAGAGCGATATCGCCCGCGCCTTCGGCCTGACGCCGGAGCAGAAGCCGGCGTTGCGCGGGTTGCTGCGCGAGCTCGAGCGTGATGGCGCGCTGGTGCGCGCGGGCGGTAAGCAGGTGCGCGAGGCCGAAGTACTGCCCGAACGCTGCGTCGTCGAAATCACCGGCACCGACCGCGATGGCGATCCGCTGGCGCGGCCGGTCGGCTGGGACCAGAAGGGGCGGCCGCCGATCATTTTCATGCAGCCCGAACAGCGCGGCCAACCAGCACTCGCACCCGGCGCGCGCGTGCTGGCGCGGCTGCGGCGGATCGACGGTGATCGGTACGAGGGGCGCACGCTGAAGCGGCTCGATGACGAACCGGCGACGATTATCGGCGTGTTCCGCGCGGCGAAGTCCAACGAGACGCTGGGCGGCTGGATCGAGCCAGTCGAGCGCAAAAGCCGCTCGGAATGGATGGTGCCGGTGGGTGAGACCAACGGCGCGGCCGGCGGCGATGTGGTGCGCGCGACCCCCCTGCCCGCCTTCGGCCATGGCGCCAAGCCGGCTCGGATCATCGAGCATCTCGGCAAGATGGGCGATGCGCGCTCGATCAGCCTGATCGCGATCGCCTCGCTCGGCATTCCGGTCGATTTCCCGCAGGCCGCGCTCGACGAGGCCGAGGCGGCACGGGCAACCCGCCTCGGCAAGCGGACCGATCTGCGGCGCGTGCCGCTGATCACGATCGATGGGGCCGATGCGCGCGATTTCGACGATGCGGTGTTCGCCGAGCCCGCTGGTTCGGGGTTTCGCCTGATCGTCGCGATTGCCGATGTCGCGCATTATGTCCGGCCGGGCAAAGCGCTCGACCGCGAGGCGCGGGTGCGCGGTAATTCCGTGTATTTCCCCGACCGCGTGGTGCCGATGCTGCCGGAGGCGCTGTCGAACGGCTGGTGCAGCCTGCGGCCGAACGAGGATCGCGGGTGCCTGTTCGTCGAAATGACGATCGATGCCGAGGGGCGTAAACAGTCGCACCGGTTCGGCCGCGGCCTGATGCGCAGCTTCGCGCGCATGACCTATGAGGCGGTACAGGCGGCGCATGATGCGGAATCGGGCGCCGATCTGCCCGAGGCCACGCTCGATCACCTGTATGCCGCCTACCGGGCGTTGATCGCGGCGCGTCAGGCGCGTGGCACGCTCGATCTGGATTTGCCGGAACGCCAGATCACCCTGACCGAGGACGGCAAGGTCGCGAGCGTGGTGCCGCGCGCCCGGCTGGACAGCCACCGCTTGATCGAGGAGTTCATGATCCTCGCCAATGTCTCTGCGGCGGAGGAGCTGGAGCGGCTGCGCCAGCCCTGCATGTACCGGATCCACGCGCCGCCCTCGCCCGAAAAACTCGATGCGCTGCGCTCGCTGCTGGCGACGTTCGATATTTCACTCAAGCAGAGCGACCAGCTGATCCCGCGCGATCTGGACCATATCCTCAAGCTGGTCGCCGGGACCGATGCCGCACCGCTGGTCAATGAAACCGTGCTGCGCAGCCAGTCGCAGGCGGAATATTCGCCAGAAAATATCGGGCATTTCGGCCTCGCGCTGAAATCCTACGCACATTTCACCTCGCCGATCCGCCGGTATGCGGATTTGCTGGTGCATCGCGCGCTGATCGCCGGGTTGAAACTCGGCACCGACGGGCTGAGCATCGAGGCGGGTGGCGAGTTTCCCGCGATTGCCCAGGGCATCACGATCACGGAACGCCGCGCGACCGATGCCGAGCGGCAATCGACCGACCGATATCTGGCGGCCTATCTGGCCGAGCGAATCGGCGAGGATTTCGCCGCACGGATCGCCGGCGTGACGCGGTTTGGCCTGTTCGTGACGCTGAACGAGACCGGCGCTTCGGGTTTCATCCCGATGGCGCTGCTGGCGGATGATTTCTGGCATTTCGACGAGGCGAGCAGCACGCTGTCGGGCAAGCGCAGCCGGGTGGTATTTCATTTGTCCGATCCGGTGATGGTCCGCCTGCGCGAGGCCAAGCCGGTGACCGGCGGGTTGCTGTTTTCGATGATCGAGGGCGGCCGGCCGCGCGGCGACCGGCCCGAAGGCGGACGGTTTTCCGGCAAGGGCGATCGAGCACCAGGGCGCGAGGGCGGCAACAACCCCCGCCGCAAGGGAAGCAAATCGCCCGGCCGCGCGCCGAAATCAGGCAAGCGCAAGCAGCGATGAGCCGCCGCCCGGCACGATCGTTCTGGCGGGCAATCACGTTGCTCTGCGTCGTGCTGCCGTTGTGCGGCGCGTATGCGGCGGCACCGGCGTTCGATCAGGCGCGCGCGGGCGCCGTGTGGGGTGCGGCCCTCGCGTTCATCGCGCCGCGCACGCTGGAACCGCTGAGCATTCCGCAAATGGCGGTCTGGGGATTGTCGGGTATCACGGCGCTCGATCCGGACCTGACGGTGCAGGAACAAGCGGGCAAATTGCTGCTCTATGGGCCGAACCGGGTGCTGTTTGCCGCCGCGGCACCGCCGCCCACCGACGCCGCCGCCTGGGGCGATGCCTGTGCCGCTGTGGCGGCGCATGCGTTCACCGCCTCGCCCGCGCTCGCGCGGGCCGGCACCGAGGGCGTGATCCGCAGTTTTTTCGACGAGTTGTTCAATCATTTCGATCCGTATTCGCGCTACGAAGCGCCGCGCGAGGCGGATGAAGACCGGGCGATGCGGCTTGGTCATGCCGGGCTCGGGCTGACGCTGGGGCGCGAGGGCAGCGCGATCCTGATCGCGCGGGTTGCCCCCTCCGGCCCGGCCGACCAGGCGGGGATGGCGCCTGGCATGGCGGTTCTCGCGATCGATGGCACGGCGACGGCGGGGCAGCATCTTGCGGCACTGCAGGAGAGTCTGGCCGGCCGGCTGGGCTCGACGATCAGGATTACCGTGCGCCCGCCCAAGAGCCTGCCCCAGACCATCAGCCTGACGCGCGGCCTGGTGCCGACGCAGAGCGTGTTCGGCGCGATGGACAATGGGATCGGGGTGATCCGGGTGATCGGCTTCGATCACGATACCGGTGAGCAGTTCGCCGGGGCCTTGGGGGCGCTGGTTTCGGCAACACCGGAGCCCAAAGGCATCGTGATCGATCTGCGCGGCAATCGTGGCGGGGTGTTGCGGCAATCGGCGCTCAGCGTCGACACGTTGCTGGGCCATGGCACGATCATCCGCACGATCGGGCGCGATCCGGCGGCGGATAAATTGTTTCATGCCGAGGGTGCGGATATCGCGCATGGTCTGCCGGTGATTATTCTTGTCGATGGGGCCACGGCGAGCGCGGCCGAGGTGTTTTCAGCGGCGCTCGCCGATAATGATCGCGCCGTGGTGGTCGGCAGCGCGACGCTGGGCAAAGGGTTGGTACAGAGCCTGACCACCTTGCCGGGCGGCGGCGAATTATATGTGACGTGGAGCCGGATGATCGCCCCCCGTGGCTGGCCGCTCCAGGGCCTGGGGGTATTTCCGCAGGTCTGCGTCAGCCTGGGCACCAATGTGCTGGACCAGCAGATCGCCGCGCTCAAGTCGGGCGATAACATGCTGGCGAAACCGCTGGCCGAGACGCGCGCCGCCCGGGCGCCGATGCCGCTGGCCGAAGTGCTGGCGTTGCGAGATTCCTGCCCCGCGACGGTGGGTGCCAATGGCTATTTCGCGGCAGCGACCGCCTTGATCGACGATCCAGCCGCGTATCATGCCGCCCTGATCCGGCCGTTGCTGGCGGCATCGGGCAATCCACCACCCAGCCCTTCCGCCAATGGCACTTGACCGGGACGGTCAGCTCCCTCATATCCCCCGCATCGGAGAACACTCATGGCCAAATCAAGCACTGTCCAGATCAAACTGATTTCCACCGCCGACACCGGCTTTTTCTATGTGACTCGCAAGAACGCGAAGGCACAGACGGGTAAGCTCGAGTTCCGGAAATACGACCCGGTGGTGCGCAAGCACGTCGCATTCAAGGAAGCCAAGATCAAGTAATCTTGGCGAAACCGCCCCGTTGGGGGCGTGCGTCATGCGATTATTTCTTTGCCAATTCTGCGGTGCCCGGCTTTACTTCGAAAATCGGTACTGTGAGTCCTGTAACCACTGGCTCGGCTATCTGTCTGATACAGATACGCTGAGTGCATTGGTGTGTCTGGATGATGAGGGGGGCTCGGCCGGTTTGTGGCAACCGATGGCGGCACCTGATCGGCGCGTTCGGTTCTGCGCGAATGCGTTGTATGACGCGTGCAACTGGGTGGTACCGGCCGAGTTGGGCAATGGCGCGGTGTTGTGCGAGGCATGCCGGTTCAACCGGATTGTGCCCGACCTCGATGACACGACCAACCTGGCGCGGTTCCGCCGGATCGAGTTGGCGGAGCATTGGCTGATCTACACGCTGCGACGGCTTGGCTTGCCGATTCCCGACCGCCTTGAAGATCCGGCCCATGGGCTGGAGTTTCATTTCCTCGCGCCCGTCCCCGGCAAGCCGAAGCCGTTGACCGGCCACGACGAAGGCGTGATCGTCCTGAATATCGAGGAGGCGGAAGACGCGATCCGCGAGCGCAACCGGGCCGCGATGGGCGAACCCTACCGGACCCTGTTGGGACATTTCCGGCACGAGATCGGCCATTTCTACTGGGACATCCTGGTGCGTGACGGTGACAAACTCGCCGAATGCCGTGCCTTGTTCGGCGATGAGCGGCAGGATTATGCCGAAGCGCTGAAGCGCCATTACGCCGAAGGGGCACCGCCCGGGTGGCAGGACCATTATATCAGTGCCTACGCCACGGCCCATCCGTGGGAAGATTTCGCAGAGACCTGGGCACAGTATCTCCACATCGTCGATACGATCGAAACCGCAACCGCCTTCGGCTTGCGGGTAAAGCCACCCGGTGAGGCCGGCGGCACCGCACCGCTGGCTGCCGATTTCGACCCGTATCGCGCGAAATCCATCGAGGAGATGGTCGCGATGTGGCTGCCGCTGACGTTTGCCATGAACAGCCTGGCGCGCAGTATGGGGCATGGCGACCTCTATCCATTCATCCTGTCGCCCGCGGTGATCGAAAAACTCGGGTTCATCAACGATCTCGTCCGCCAACGCTGAAGACGCCTGTCTGGTGGTGCAACTCTCCTGGTCCCGATCGGGATTGTGGCGAGCGCGTGCGGGGCCACGCCTGACCCGTTGTTAAAACGCAAATCTGGCCATCTGCCCCTCCACCTCCGCTTGTCAGCAACCCCGTCTCGGCACACAGTGTTGCAAAGAAGCGCTGGGCACACATAACAAGGGGGCAATTATGAAACCATTTCAATGGCTTGCTGTCGTTCCATGCATTCTGATGCTGGCAGGGCCGGTTGTTCACAACCACGTCCACCCGCTCATTCTGGGTATGCCGTTCCCGCTCGGATGGATCTCCGTCTGGATCGTGCTGCTCGCGATCATCATGGGCATCGTCTACGCCATCGATCCCGCTAATCGGGGAGATGCGCGATGACGATCGCCCTGATCCTGCTCGGCCTCACGGCTGTGTTTGCGCTGTTGCTCGGTATCGGCGCGCGGAGCGGCCATACCATGGGGCTCGAAGAATGGACCGTCGGCAATCGTGGTTTCGGCTTCGTTCTGGTATTTCTGCTGCTGGCCGGCGAAATCTACACTACCTTCACCTTCCTCGGCGCTTCGGGCTTCGCCTACGGCCAGGGCGCGCCGGCCTATTACATTCTGGCCTATGGCACGATCGCCTATGTGCTCGGCTATTTCATGCTGCCGAAGGTCTGGAATTACGCCAAGCAGCATCATCTAGTCTCTCAGCCCGATTTTTTTGCGCATAAATACGACAGTCCGGCACTGGGCATCATCGTCGCTTTGGTCGATATCGTCGCTCTGATTCCCTACTTGGTGCTGCAACTCACCGGCCTTGGTATCATCGTCGTCGCTGCCGGTTATGGCGGGATTTCCAACACGGTGGCCGTTCTAATCGGTGCTGTCGTGGTCACCATCTATGTGATCAGCTCCGGAGTGCGCGGCTCGGCGTGGACCGCGGTGGCGAAGGATATCATGATCCTGTCGGTCGTGCTGTTCCTTGGTATCTATCTGCCCATTCATCTCTACGGCGGCGTCGGCGCGATGTTTACGGAAATCGCCAAGGCCAAGCCCGGCTTCCTCACCTTCGCGCCCAAGGGGCAATCGGTCTGGTGGTTCGTCTCGACGGTGCTGCTCACCGCACTCGGCTTCTTCATGTGGCCGCATTCGCTGGCCAGCTGCTACACCGCGCGCGAGGCCAAGGTGTTCCGCAAGAACGCGATGGTGTTGCCGATTTATCAGCTGATCCTGTTGTTCGTCTATTTCGTCGGCTTCGCTGCGGTGCTGAAACTCCCGGCGCTCAAGGCCAGCAATCTCGCGCTGTTCAAGCTGGTGGTGGCGACCTTGCCGCCCTGGGCGGTCGGCATCGTCGGCGCCGCCGGCGTGCTCACCGCCCTCGTCCCCGGGTCGATGATCACGATGACCGCGGCGACCCTGACCGCGCGCAATCTTTACGGTGCCTATAACAAGAACGCGACCGATGATCAGATCGTGTTTCTGGCAAAATGTCTGGTGCCGGTGGTGATGGCGATTGCGGTGTTCTTTACGCTGACCGGCAACTCGACCATCGTGACGCTCCTGCTGGTCGGCTACAGTTTCGTGACACAGATGTTCCCGGCCCTGGTGGCCAGCCTGTTTCCCAACTCCGGCGCGACCCGGCAGGGGGCGATGGCTGGGATTGTGGTCGGTGTCGGCGTTGCGGCATGGCTCACGTTCAGCCATGCCTCGGTCGGCAGCCTGATGCCGTTTCTGCCGCAGGCGATCAAGGATTTGAACGTCGGCATCATCGCGTTGATCGCCAATATCGTGGTGCTTGCCGTGGTCAGTGCCGCAACGCGACGGAGTGCGCTGTTGGCGGCGGAATAAGACGACCCATCCGCGATCGGCGGTGCTGTCCATTCGGCGGGCAATGTGGAATAGACCCGCCGTATGGACCATGCCAACACCCCAACCCTGACGCCAGCGGACCGTATCATCGGTGCGCTGGCGTTTGCCGCCGGCAGCGCCGATGTGTTCGCCTTCCTCAAACTGCACGACGTGTTTACCTCGGCGATGACCGGGAACACGGCGCTGCTGGGTCTGGCTCTCGGCCGGGGGCATCTGCTCGATGCCGCGCGATCGCTGGCAGCGCTCGCGGGCTTTGCGATCGGCAGCGGTGCCGCGACGTTGCTGCATGACAAGACAGCATCACCCGCCATACAGGTTCATCGGTTGCTGCTGGTTGAATCCGTCTGTCTGATCGGCGTCGCGGTGCTGTGGGCGGTGCTGCCGCATCCGGTGTATCATGCGCCGTTATTCGTGCTGATCCTGTTGGCGGCGGGTGCCATGGGTGTTCAAAGCGTGGCGGCGCGCGCGATCGATCTGCCGGGGATTCCGACGGTGGTGTTCACCACCACTTTGACGATGATCATGATGGGCGTGATCCGCGCGCTTCGCCCGGGAACGCCAAGCGGGGGGCTCAAGCCGATCACCTGGCGTCAGATCGGCGCGATGTCGTTATATCTGGTGGGGGCAGCCACGTCGGCCGCTTTGACGAATTGGTGGCCGGCGGTGATTGCGCTGCCACCGATGATCGCGGTGCTGCTTGCATTGCAGACCGCGCGGCTGGTTCGGTCGCGTGCCTGAACATTTGCCGAAAGTGGTTGCATCGAACGCGGAGCCAGTTCGTTCAGCGCTTTAACAGGCGGCGCACCGATAGCAGCAGGTCGGCTTCAGCCCCGTCGGGGCGGCCGCTAATCAGCCAAAGACTGACCACTGTCAGCCCGTAACTCGCGATCCCCAGGGCGATGGCACCCGCCATGTGGGTAGCCAGTATCAGGTTACGTCCCGCCCAGGTGCCCCAGCCGAGATGCGCCGTCAGCAGCACGGCCGTCATCACGCCGGCACCGATCAGCGTGCGCCACACCCGCGCGAAAATGGCGGCGATGCCAACATGCAGGCGCTGTGTCATCACCATGAAATAGACTGCCTGGGCGACGACATCGACGATCGAGACCGCGACCGCCGCGCCGATCAGCCCGTAGCGTGGCACCAGTGCGAGCAGCAGGCCGACGCGCAGGATGGTAAGCCCGATATCGAGCTTCAGGCTGGCCTTGAGCCATGCCTGTACCGCAAACAGGGTGGTTGCGATCGAGCCGAAGATCGTCACGGTCGTGGCAATCCCGAAAATCTCCAGGATCGGCACCGCGCCGAGCCATTTTGCGCCGAAGCCGAGCTTGATGATCGGGTAGGCGATCAGCGACAGGCCGAAACCGGCCGGCACCGTGATCAACGCCATCAGTCCTAGCAGGCGCAGCATCATCACGGCACCGTTGTCGCCGCCCTGCCGCGCCTCGGAAAAGCCGGCGAAAGCGGCGCGGCAGAGCGGGCCGATCAGTTCCGAACTCGGCAGGCCGGAAATTTCCGCACCCACGCCGTAGATCCCGACATCCGCAGTACCGGAAACCCGCCCAATCACGATGTTGCTGGTGGCACTCTGCACGACGCCGACCAGATTGAGCAGCCAGATCATGCTGGAATAGCCCGAGATCCGCCGCCATCCGGACAGGGTGAACTGCGGCCGGTAGGGATGGATCCAGTAGCTGATCGCCACGGTCGCGACCTGATTGATCAGGATCGCGAACACCAATGCCCAGTAATTGCGCAGCCAGAAGGCGAGCGCGATGCCGGAAATCACCGAAATGATCCGCGGCACCAGCTTGTATTGAAACTCCTTGTCGAACGCGATGAATCGGATGAAATCGACCACACCGATGTTTTCGAGCGCGCTGACACAACTGCCGATCGCAACAACGTAGAGCACGTCGACCATGTCCGGATTGTGGAAAAACCCGGCGATCGGGACGGCGAATGCGGCAATGATGATGCCGGTGGCGAAGCCGCGGATCGCGTTGATGGTGAAGCCGGTGTCGTATAATTCGCGATCGGGGCGCTCGTTGCGGATGATCGCGCCCTGGATGCCCACTTCGGACAATTGGGCAAGGCTGAACATCAAATTCATCGAGAGTGCGACGATGCCGAATGCCGAGGGGGCGAGCAGGCGCACCAGGATCAGGGTGCTCATCAGCCCAAGAATGCGGTTGATGAACCGCCAGCCGACGATCCAACCGGCGCCGCGCGCGGTGCGCGAAAGGACGGAGCCCTCACGGGCGAGGCTTTTCAGCCCGGCATCGGCCGGGAGATCGATCGGATCGGCCATGTGCTCAGGCGATCAGGACTGGGGTGGCGGCGGGCATGGCGGCGCCAGCGTGGCGGGCGAGAAACCCTTCCAGCACCAGCAGGTGCCAGAGTTTCCAGCCGTGATCGTGCTGCCCCGATTCGTGCTGGTCGATCATGCGGCCGATCGCCGCACCGTCGAACCAGCCGGTATCGAGCATCGCGGCGCCGAGCAACGTGCCGCGCAGGCGCGGCGCGGCGCGGCGTAACTCGGCGGAAATCGGCGCGACGAACCCCTGTTTCGGCCGATCGAGCACGGCGCGCGGCAGCAGCGGCGCGACGGCTGCGCGCAGGACCGATTTGCCCTGCCCGGCGCGTAGCTTCAGGGCCGGCGGCAGGCCCATGCCCCAGGCGAGCAGCGCGGGATCGAGCAGCGGCGAGCGAACTTCGACGCCGCTGCGCATGCTGGTGCGATCAACCTTGACCAGGATATCGCCAGGCAGATAGGTCGCGAGATCGACCATCTGGGCGGCGCGCAAGGGATCGGCGTCGGTATCGAGGGCGGCGACAATGCCGGCGGCGGGGTCGTGGCCATCGAGCAGGGATCGCAACGCGGGCGACATCAGGCCGCGCCGCTCGGTATCCTGTAGTTTGCAAAGGGTTCGGTAATAGCCATGGGCGGAATCGAGGCTGATTTCGGTGAGGGTGGTTTTCGCGCGCAGCCAGGCGGGCGCGCGGTCGAGCTTGGGATAGGCGGCGGCGATCGGGGCGAGCAAGGCGCGGCGGGCGCGATCGGGCAGCAGCCGGCGGGCCTGATCGGCGATGGCATGCCAGCGATAGCGGCGGTAGCCGCCGAACACCTCATCGCCACCGTCGCCGGACAACGCGACCTTGACGCCGGTGCGTGCCAGCCTGGCGACGGCGAGGCTGGGGACCGAGGAATGATCGCCGAACGGTTCGCCGAACACCTCGGCCTGGTGGCGGGCAGCGTCGATCACGTCGGTCGGTGCAACCACTTCTGACGTATGGAGCGCCCCGCAATGCTCTGCCATGGCGGCGGCGGTGGCGCGTTCATCGGTGGTACCGGGAAAGCCGATGGTGAAGCTTTGCAAGGGCGATCTGGCGTGGCGCGCGGCCAGGGCGACGATGGCGCTGGAATCGACGCCGCCCGAGAGAAACGCGCCGAGCGGCACATCCGCAATCATGCGGGCGGCGACAGCCTTGTCGAGCCTTGTGCGCAAATCGGCGGCGGCCTCTTCGAGGCTCGCTGGCGGGGTGGTGGGTTCCGGCAGGGTCCAGTAGCGGCGGGGCGGCGGCAGCGGTGCGCCGGCCTCGATCAGCATGAAATGCGCGGGCGGTAGTTTGCGGATGCGCTGATAGATCGAGGCCGGGTCCGGGACATAGCCGAACGCCAGATAATCTTCGAGGGCGGCGGGATCGAGCCGTTCGGTCAGGCCGGGAACCGGCGTCAGGGCAGCGAGTTCGGAGCCGAAAGCCAAATTGCCATCGGGGGCGGTGCCGTAATAAAGTGGTTTTTTGCCCAGCCGGTCGCGGGCGAGCAGGAGGGTTGCCTGCTGGCGGTCCCACAGCGCGAAGGCAAAGAAGCCGTCCAGCCGGTCCAGCACGGCGAGGCCCCAGCTTTCCCAGCCGTGAATGATCACCTCGGTGTCGCAATGCGTCGCGAAGACATGGCCGAGGCCGAGCAACTCGTCGCGCAGCGACTGGAAATTATAGATCTCGCCGTTGAAGGCGATGGTGACCGTTCCGTCCTCGTTCGCCATCGGCTGGTGGCCGGCGGCGAGATCGATGATGGCGAGGCGGCGAAACCCGAGGCCGATCCCAGGTTCGGTATGAAATCCCTCGTCGTCGGGACCGCGATGGGCGATTGCCGCAGTCATGCGATGCAGTAGCGCGGTGTCGATGTCACGCGCGTCGCACCGCGCGGTCCGCGGGGCGAATAATCCGGTAAAACCACACATCTACTCAAATCTCCCGATACGTCCGACCGGGACGCGAAATTGACCGGCGCAACCTCACCTACCGATACGCGAACAACGACGGCTGCGGCCGGTCCATTTCCTTTTCTTCTGGACAATTAACCTTGTGTTAACAGCTTTTTAATATGAATGATCAAGACGAAGTTCAAAAATGGTGCGATAGTCATTTTTTGGGAATCAGTTCATGGGTTTCGGCGCTGTCTATCGTTCGAAGGGAGTGCTCATCTATCGTTCCTTGTCGCACATCATGACGAAGCGCCCCAACAGTGCGGGTGGCTTCGACGGACCGGCCGGCCGGCGTGGCTGGGGCTTTGGTCTGCGCAGGCGGACCGTGCTGGTGCGGCCGGACCGGCGCAACTGGGATCAGACCGATGATCAGGTGCAGCCTGGTCTCGGGGCGGGGGATCATGAGCGGCTCAGTCTGCGCATGGCGATTCCGATCATGATCGCACTGGCTTTGATTTGCTGGTGGGCGATCATTGAACTTGGAATGCGGATTTTTTAGGCTGCGTTTGGCGCTGCGCCCGATCCGTCCGGTACCATCAGGGCCTGCCAGCGCGCTGCCATAACGCTGAAATCGAAATGCTGTTCGGCGTGGCGACGGTTCGCAAGACCGATCGAGGTCTGTCGTGCCGGGTCCGCGAGTAATTCACCCATAGCATCGGCCATCGCCTGATCATCGCGCGCGGTCAGGAAATCGAGGTTCTCCGGTGCGACCATGCGGGCGATATCGCCGACGCGCGTGGTGACGACGGGCAGGCCCGACGCCATGGCCTCCATCACCGACAGGGGCATCTGCTCGGTATCCGAACTCAATGCGAAGATGGTGAACTCGCGATATACCGGGGCAGGCTCGGCCAGCGCGCCGAGAAAGCGGACCGGGAGGGACAGGTCGTTTGCCAGGGCTTCGAGGGCGGCGCGATCCGGCCCGTCACCCAGCAGGACCAGATCGAACGCGTGGTGAGGCCGCGCGATTGCGGCGGCGCGGAGCAGGCGGGCCAGATTTTTCTCCGGCCGCAAGGCGGCGACGCAGCCGATCACCGGCGGCCCGTTGCGCGGCGCGGCGGCCGGGGTAAATTTGGCAAGATCGATGCCGTTGGGAATGTAGTGCAGGGCGCGGGGCGGCAGGCGCCAGATGGTGGTCGCGGTGTCCAGCAAGGTCTGCGAGGGGACGATCGTTGTGCTGGATCGGAGGATCAGCCGGCGCGTCCATACCCGGCGCGGCAGTTGGCGGTCGCGCTCGTCACGGCCGAAGCCATCCTCGGTGTGGATGTGGCGGATGCGCGGGCCCAGCCGGTTGGCGATCGCCCATTCGATCGCGCCCCAGTTGCTGGTCATCAGGAGATCCGGCTGGTGGGTGCGCATGGCTGCGGCGATCGTGAGCAGGCGCTGCGGCAGCGGTTGGCGCATGGAAGGTGCTGCTGGAAATGCTACATCCAGCGCCGGGTCGAGCCGATCGCGGCAGGTAGTGTCGTGATCAAGCGCGATGATTGTGTGCGCGAAGCGTGCGCCGAAATGATTGGCGAGTGCAGCCATGCGCATCTGTGCGCCACCGGCGGCGAAGCTCGGGAAGACATGCAGAATGCGCTGCTTGCGGCTCATGACGGCAGCGATGCGATGACCCGGCGCGCGTTGCCGGCCCAGGTGTAGTCGCGGGTGATCACCTCGGCGCGCGCGGCCTGGCCGAGGCGGGCGCGCAGGACGGGATCGGCGGCGAGGCGGGCGATACAGGCCCAGAGCGCGACCCAGTTTTCCGGCTCGAACAGCAGGGCGGTTTCGCCATCGACCAGAATCTCGCGCAGATTGGGTTGATCCGGCGCCACGATGGCGCAGCCGGCGGCCATGTATTCGAACAGTTTGAGCGGCGAGGCGTAGTCGACCGCGCGGGGTTGCAGGGCGATGTCGATACCGGCAAGGAAGCCGGGCACCGCATCGCGCGCGACCAGGCCGGCGAAGCTGACGTGATCGGCGAGGCCGGCCGATGCGACCATGGATTCGAGGATGGGCCGGGCGGGACCTTCGCCGGCAATGACGAAATCGAATTTGTCCGGACTTTCGGCCAGCGCGGTGATTACCGGTTCGATACCGTGCCAGGGGCGGACGAAACCGATGAAGCCGAGCACCGCGCGGCGATCGGTGGTTGGGGGGCGGGGCGCGAAACGGTCGAGATTGATGCCGTTGGGCGTGATGACGAGGTTGGCGGGATCGACGCCGACCGCGGTGACGCGCGCGCCGAGCACCTTGGTGACGGCGAACACGCGGGTGGCGGCGCGCCAGACCGCGCGCTCCGCCAAACGGGCGAGACCGTGCAGTTTCAGCCCGCCATGGGCGATGCGCTCCTCGGCGAGCGGTGAATTGACCTCGACCAGGAAAGGGATTTTGCGCTCGCGGGCGAGCCACATCCCGGCGAGGTAGAACAGATTGTAGCGCTCGTAGATGAAATCGGGGTTAAAACCGGCGGCCGCCTGGCGCAGCCGCCACCAGGCGGGGATATTGTAGGCGAGTTCGGCCAGTTCGCCGATTGCGCCGGGCAGGGCGGCGCGCAGCCTGGCGACCCAGGTGGTTTCGGCGCCGAAGCCGGTCGATTCGTAAAATGAGGGGCCGACCACCAGAACCTCATGGCCGGCGGCACGGAATGCCGCGACGAGGTCTTCGACATGGACGGACTGGCCATCGCGCGACTGGATCCGGTGGCTGTAGAGAATACGCATGCAGAATGGGTCCTGGTTCGGCGGAAAGGGTAGGGAAGTACTGCTTTTTTGGAAAAAAGCAGCAAAAAACTTTTGTTAATCTGGGGCACGGGCGTTGGCACCGGCACAGCCCTAAAGGACCAAAAGTTTTTTGCTTCTTTTTCTCAAAAAAGAAGCGCTTGCTTAAGTGTTGTCCTTCCTTTGTCTGAGCCGACGTCTTAACGCACCAACCTGACCGCGCACCAGTGCGAGCACGCCCGCCGGTCGGCGCGGGTTGATCAGCAGGGCGCCGATCCGTTCGTGCCGCTGGTCGACCCAGAGGCGTTTGTAGGGATCATCGCCGCGGCCGAAATCGAGCCTGGTGGGACGATCCCGGGCCAGAATGGCGGCGAGCATCTGCGCCGTCAGGACGGTACCGGGGGATAGGGCGGTGTGGGCTTCGTCATGCGCGAGTTTCAACAGCATGGCACAGCCGCCGGACACCGCCCAGTATTGCGCAGCGATCGGGCCCGACGCTGTCGCGAGAACGCCGAGACGCAGCAGACCGGCATCGGCGAGGCTGCGCATGCAGGCGGCGTTGAACGCGGCGAAGGGTTCGGGCTGTTTCCAGGAAACGGCGTAGACCTGTTCAAAGGCGCTGATGCCGGCGGCGAGGCCCGCTTCGGAGTCGATGAAGCTGAACGATGTGGCGCCGCGCGCGCGTTTGAGTTTGCGGGTGATGGTGCTGCGCAGGTTGCCGGGGCGGGCGGCGAGCCAGGCATCGAAACGGTCGGTTTCGACCGGGGCTTGCCAGTCGCCGAAATGGCTGAAGCGCTGCACGATGATGCCGCTGGACGTTATCGCATCGAGGAACGGGGCGAGGCCCGGTTGAGCGGGGTCGAGCGCATCGAGCCGGAGTGTGGCGTGGCGGCGGGCGATGCGGGCGAAGGTGCGGCCGGCGGCGGCCGGGGTGGCGCCGAGGCGTGGGGTGAAGGCGAGCGAATAGGGGCTCGACAGGCCGGCGACCACCCTGCCCTGCCGGCACCAGACCGGGATCGCGGCATCGGCGGTAACGACGCAGCCGGCTTTGAGGCCCGGCGGTGCGGCGGTGCGGGCCAGTAGATCGAACCAGAGATGGCTTGCGAACAGATCGGCCGTGGGATGAGCGAAGCGGGCGATGGTCGGCGCGTCGAGCGCTGACCAGGCGAGGAGGCGCGCCGGGCCGGCCGTGGTGTCATCCGCGGTCATGCTGGGTCATGCGGAATTGGGGGTGGGCGTGCGATCGAGGCAGGCGGCGACGAAGTCACGCGCCTTGACCTGCCAATCGGCGGCTTGGGCGCAGGCGAGCCCCTGGGCGGCGATATGGGCGCGCAGGGCTGGGTCGTCGTGCAGGCGGCGCATGGCGGCTTCGATGGCGGGGATCGCGTGGCCATCGACCACCAGGCCGTTGATACCATCGGTCACGGCATCGACGCTGCCGCCATCACGCCCGGCGATGACCGGCAGTCCGGCGGCATTGGCTTCCAGGAAGACCAGGCCGAAGCCTTCGGTATCGCCCGAGGGTAGCGCGCGGTTGGGCATGACGAACACATCGCCCAGCGCGTAATGGTCGGCCAGATCGACATCGGCGACCGCACCGGCGAAAATGACCGCATCGGCCACACCGGATTCGGTTGCGATGGCGCGCAGGGTATCGGCAAAGGGGCCGGCGCCGACGACCAGAAACCGGCATTCGGGGTGATCGGCCCAGACCGAAGCGAAGGCGCGGATGGCGTGATCGATGCCCTTTTTTTCGAGCAGGCGGCAGACCGAGACATAGACGAATTTATCCTCCAGACCGTAATGCGCGATCAGGTCGGGGCGCCGCGCGCTCGATGAGAAGCGGCGGAAATCGACGCCGTTTTCGATCAGGACGATCGGCGGCGCGGACGTGCCGGCAAGCAGGGTGCGGACCGCTTCGGCGGTGAAACGGCTGACCACGATGATGGCATCGGCGGCGGCGAGGCTGCGGCGGCGGCGCGACCAATCGGGGTCGTAATCATCGCGCGTGGTGATTTCCTCGCCGTGGATATAGACGATGCGGCGCACGCCGGGCCAGCGGCGCAGGACGGCGAACAGCCAGCCGGAGGGCACGAGTTCGCCGATGCAGACCGCCCCGATGCGCCCGGAGCCGAGCATGGCGCGCAGGGCGGCGAGGATGCGCAGCCGGATCAGCAGGTCGCGCGCGATGAAGCGCAGCCGACCGATGCCGCCCTGCTGGGGACCACCGATCGGAGTGCGGAGCAGGGCGAGCCGTTTGACGCGGTAACCGGGCGCGCCGGATCGCGGTTGGGCGGCGGCGCGGTCGTGTTCGCGCCAGCCGATCAAAGGCAG
This sequence comes from Acidiphilium sp. 34-64-41, assembly GCF_002282635.1. Lineage (NCBI taxonomy): Bacteria > Pseudomonadati > Pseudomonadota > Alphaproteobacteria > Acetobacterales > Acidocellaceae > Acidiphilium > Acidiphilium sp. 34-64-41. The sequence continues at coordinate 37,282 of NZ_NCJX01000080.1, forward strand.
ACCATCGGTATAGCTGACGCGCGGTGCCAGCACGCTGACCTGCGGGGCGGCCTGGCGGGCGAGCGCGCCGTACACCACCGCCGAGCCGCCTTGCACGGGCGGGAAATTATTCGCGATCAGGATGATGCTGTCGCGCGCGATCACGGCCGGCCGCCTGGGTTGGGAGGCTGATCGAGGAGGGTGAGGATATCGGTGGCGGCGGCAAAGCGGCAGCCGAAATCATCGGACAGGGTGCAGAGAATCGACGAGAGATCGTCATAGAAACGGTGCAGATCGGCACGCGAGCGGACATAGGGGTTGCGGCCGGGGGCCACCGAGGAGCTGTGGAAGCTGAGCGGCAGGATGGTGCGATCGCGGTTGAGCAGGCCTTTGACCAGGCGGATCATTGCCCGCGGGTCGTTGCCTTCCGGTGAGAGGGTGATGCGTTCGGCGCAACCAATACGCGCGAGCAGGCCGGCAAGCGGCGCCCAGGCACCGTTCGAGCGGATCAAGGTCCGGTAGAGCCGGCTGCCGGCACTGCCGCCCCAGCCGACGATGGCGCGGCCGAGCGGCAGTTCGAGGATGGGCCGCCGGGCACCGAACCAGAAGGGGGAAAAGTCGATCCTACTGTAGTCGGGGCCGGCTTCATCGAGCATCGAGGTGCGCGGCGCGATGCTGGTATCGATCAGGATGCCTTCCTGCTCGATCAGGGTCGCGGTCTGGCGGCTGAGGCCGTAGCGGCCGGCGCGAAACACCAGCGGTGCGGTGCCGAAACAGGCGGTGAAGCGGGTGCACAGGGCGGCGAGCTTGCGGGCTTCGACATCCGGCGCGAGATTGCCGCCGAAGGATTGGGCAGCGGTGCCATGACCCTCGAACGGCGGGGTGACCCAGGGGTGGAGCTGGATGCCGAGCGCCGCTTCGCCGCGATCGCGGTAGCGGGCGAACAGGCGCACGAGGTCGGGGTTTTCGAGGATGGGGTAGGTAACCAGATAGGTCGGCACCACGCCATGCGCCGTGAAGATGGGTTGCAGATCGGCGATGCGGGTCAGGTAGGCGGTCGCGTAGTCGGTGCCTTCGGTCGGGTCCGCCCAGTCGAAATCCTCCTCCGTGTCGATCAGCACGGTGGCGACACGGTTGGGTTGGCGCATGCTCACGGCGCGGGGGTTCGGCAGGATATCCGGGAACATTGCGGCTTTCGGCAATTCCAATACGATGGCACGATGACATGGATGGCCGGGTCTAACAAGCGATGGGCGGCCGGCGGGGGATTGGTGGCGGCGCTCCGCCCGGCCCGCGACGCGCAGCAGCTGGGGGATTTGTGGCGGCGGGTCGAGGCCGAGGCGGATGGCTCGGTGTTTCAGTCGTGGTTGTGGCTGGGCTGCCGGTTCGATGAGCGGTTTCGCCGTGCGCTGGTGCTGACGATCGAGGCGGAGGAGCGGATCATTGCGATCGGGCTGCTGGGCTGCGGTGGACGGCGATTCGGGCTGAGCCAGTATTGTCTCGCGGAGACCGGCGTCGCGGATGAGGACAGCGTGTTCATCGAACATAACGGGCCGCTGGTGGTGCGGGACCGGCCGGAGGCGCGGGCGGCATGGTTTGCGGCTGCGCTGCGGCCGCGCGCCGGGTTGGGCTGGATATTGCGCCTGCCGGGTCTTGGCCCGGAGGATGCGGCAGCGGCGCGGTTGGCCGGCGTGACGGATGGCGCGGTGCTGCGCGCGGCACCGTGGCGCGACCTTGGGCGGCTGCGCGCGGCGGGGGCCGATTGCCTCGATGTTATTTCCGCCAATACGCGCCAGCAGATCAACCGTGCGTGGCGGCGGTACGCGGCCAGCGGCCCGATTGCGGTGGCGCGGGCGGCAACGGTGATGGAGGCAGAGGCCTGGCTGGCGGCGCTGGCGGATTTGCACCGGCAGACGTGGGAGACGCGCGGCAAGGCGGGGGCGTTCGCCGCGGCCGGGTTTGAGCGGTTTCATGCGGTGCTGGTGGCGCGCGGTGTGGCGTGCGGTGTGGTGGATGTGTTGCGGGTGGCGGCGGGGGACCGGGTGATCGGGTATTTGTATAATTTCGTGTGGCGCGGCCGGGTCAGCGCGTATCAGAGCGGGTTTGCGTATGATCCGGCGCAACCGCATGAAAAACCCGGCTTGGTGTGCCATGTCGCGGCGATGCGGCATTATCAGGAGCGTGGGCTGAATGGTTACGATTTTCTGGCGGGGGATGATCGGTACAAGACCAGCCTAGCCGATGGCAGCGTGGCGATGCGCTGGATGAGCGCGGCACCGCGCCGGAGTGTGGCCGCGGCGATCCTGGCGACTCGCGCCAGGATCGCGCGGTGGCGCGGTTGATCAGGCGCGGTTGCGGTTGCGGCGGCGCAGGACGAGGCCAAGGCCGAGCAGACCGGTGCCGAGCAGGGCGAGTGAACCGGGTTCCGGAACCGAAACCTGCAGGACCGCAGGCGCACCGTTGGCTTCGACGTAGACGAGTTGGAACGGCGCATCGGTCGCTACGGGCAGGACGCCGGTTGAGGGAATCTGCCCGGTGAATGAACCACTCTGAATGACCGGGATGTTGCCGAGACCGGCGTAGAGCGAGGCGCCGTCATCGTGGCTGATCGTAACATTGGTGCCGGCGGCGGCCGCGTAGGTGCCGGTGATCATCATATAGGTGACGAGTGCGTTGCCGCTCAGACCGTTGTTGCTCAATTGATCTTGTGCGAGGAAATCGGCCAGCGAAGAAAATTGGCCGTTGATGCTTGAAAAATCAGTGATGTTAAGGCCGTAGGTACCGAAAAACGTACTGGCCAGGTTATGACTGGATTGACCGCCGTTATCGACGAAATTGATCGGACCGGTGTAAGTGAAGCTGGCGCTGGGATTGACTAACGGGACATCGCCAGACTGATTGGTGGCGTTCCCGGTAATGCCGAGCGTGTTGTACGAACCGCTCCAGACCTCAAAACTATACACATCCCCGTTTGCTAGGCCAGCCCGAGCGACGCCGCCGAGCCCGATCAGTAGTGCTGTGGTCATGATGACGACTTTAAAGCGTTGCATTTTACAATCTCCGATAATCATGCCTGGACACTACACGTCACCGTTGCAATTTTAGTGCCAAATATAATATCGTTACGAATCAGATAATTAGATAACTGCAATTTGTGAGGTGTAAAATATCCCAGACAATTAGAATGATATCGTTATAATTTTCAGCGTCGCTCCAAACAAAAACGCCTCCGGCGACAAGCCGGAGGCGTCAGGCACGGCGCAGAATGGTTGATCAGCCGCGCTTCTGGCGCTTGCGGATCAGCAGGCCGAGAGCAACAAGGCCGGTGCCCAGCAGTGCGAGCGAACCGGGTTCGGGGACGGAGACCGACGAGTCGATGCTATCATTGGCACCGCCGGACGGCGCCGTAATCGTCAGGATTTCAGTTATTGAATACGGGCCTGTAATATCAAAAGGACTGCTGAAGCTGATCGGCGTTGTGGAGTTGCCCGCGATTGTTTGCGAGCCGATGAGGGAGCCCATGCCGAATGCCGTATTCGTCGCGTCCGCATAAACGCTATACGATATCGACGAGAGCGACGGGCTGAGGGGCGTCTGCGACAAATAACCGGCAATCGTCGTGATGCCGAACGGCTCGGTAAGGTCGTACTCGGTAAGAGCGATAGTCAGTGAACCAGCCGCTGCCGTTCTATCACCTGAGCTCAAATCAATGGCCGGTGAGTACAGTGTTCCAGATGTGAAGGCATTTTCGAAAACGACATTAAAGTTATCGAAAGAACCGTTATATGACAAGGTTCCATTGCTGGAAGTGATCGTCGGCGACGTGTTGCCGCCCGAGGAGAGATATCCCGCAAGCATCGGTGTGGCGTGGGCGGAAATCATGCTGCCCAACAACGGCGCAGCTAGGAAAGTGGTGGCGAGAACGAGACGTTTCATTGAATGATCCTGACAAAGGTTAAGCCTAACCGACACTAAGCAATTTCCATGCCAGAAACTTTGTTGCGTGCCTATCCGGTTGACTCAGACACCCACTAGGGCTAGTGGCCCCCGCCATGGCGGCCATTGACATTCACCAGCGTGACGAACTGGCTTTCCCCC
>NZ_NCJX01000081.1:0-25272 GCF_002282635.1 Acidiphilium sp. 34-64-41
GATCAAAATTCAAATCGACACCACCCACAAAATGCCGGAAAACTAAATAAAATCAAACTGTTATATGCTAACAATCCCGGCTAAGCCGGACGGCAGTGTCCTTTTTTACAAAAAAGGAGCGCTTCCCTCCCCTGCCCTCACCCCACCCCAGGATTGGTCTTGGGCCGAGGATTGAACCCCGGCGGGATGACATTCGGGATATGCAATTGCACATTGGTCGGGACCAGGCCGATCATTTTGCAATCCGCGCCCGTCGTGGCCGGCAGCGCGGTCGTCCAGCTGTCGGGCACCATGGCGTAGGATGCCGGCAGCGGTTTGGCTTTGCCCTCGAGCCGGGCGGGATCGAAGGCGGAGACCAGGTTGGTCACGTCCGGCGTTTCGGCATCGAACGGTCCCATGTATGTCTGGTGGAACTGTTTCTGGCCGATCGCGCGGCCCTTTTGTTCATCCGGCAGCGTGGCCAGGGGCGGCAGGTTGAACACGGCATCGACGAACTTGACCACCGAGGCCTGGTTGCCGACGGCGTGCGAAATCGCGTGCACCTTGGCGTAGGGTGAGATCACCAGGAACGGCACGCGCGGCCCATCGCTCAGGACCGTGCCATCCGGCGCGGTCGCGAGTTCAGGCGGCGGAACATGGTCGTAATCGCCTTCCGAATCATCCCAGGTGATGATGATGGCCGCATGCGCCCAGTATTTGCTCGACGCGATCGTGTTGACCGCGCGCGCCAGCATGGCCTCGCTGATCTGTGCATCAGAGTAGCCGGGGTGATCGTCATCGCCGAGGAACTTCTTTTGCACGGCGGCGTTGGGGTCGGTCGGTTTCAAGCCAAAGCCGTTGCGGTAGCCGCCTTTGACATAGAACACGCCGCCTTCCGCCGGCAGCGTGCCGCCTTTGACCGCGCGGAAGAACGCGCGCAACCCGCCCATATCGGCGGTCATTTTCGGGTTGTTCGCGATATAGCCGAAGTATTGCGGGCCGTTGTGATGGGTGATGTAGGAGGCGTGCACACCATCGGCGTCCTTCGGGCCGAGATTATTGGCTGCCGGCAGGCTGGAGAAGCCTTCCTCGAACCAGCGCCACGCCACTTTGTGCCGGTCGAGCCGCTGGATGAAGGAGATGTCCTTGGCGACGTCCGCGAGGTCGGGCTTGGGGTCGAGGTCGTGGCTGGTCTTGGCCTTGATGGTGTTGCCCGCGGTGGTCAGGGCCACGGTTGCGTAGGTCTGGTTGAGCTGCACCTTGCCCGGCCCATCGTGCGCGTAGTCGCGCGGGTTGTAGGGTACCAGCTTGTGCTGGAACGGGTCTTCGCGCGAGCCCCAGAGCGGGTCGATATCAGAATCGACCGGGTCGCCCGGCTTGTTCACCTGCTTCCATGCCTCGTTCGGATGCAAGGCCCATTGCGTCAGCCCGGTCTGGGCCGCGAAGATCGAGAGATTACCGGGGGTCGAGGGTCCGACCATGTCTTGGAACATGTGATCCATCAGCACGAAGCGGTCGGCGTAGCGCCATAGGATGGGGATGGTGTTGCAATCCTCGTGCGCCATCGCGAGTTCGCCCATCTGCTTGGCCTTGAGCGAGGGGGTCGGGCCGGATTTCCAGTATTTCCGCTCTTCGCCCAGTGCGAAATGATTCATTTCGGCGTGGCCGTTCACGATATGCATTTTCGCGAACATGATGGGGTGGGAATGATCGATGTCGTCCGTGTCGGCCGCGAACTGGGCCGGTCCGATCGTGAAGGGCTGGATCGTCTCGACCTTGCCGGAGACGCCGATGATCTTTTGCGTCAAACCCGGCGTCTGTGCGGCAGGTTGCGAATACAGCCCATCCGCCCCCGGATAGGTGCCGAAATAGGAATCGAACGAGCGATTTTCCTGATACAGCACGAACACGTATTTGATGTGGTGGCGGAGCAGTGAGGCCATCTGCGCCGCCGACACATGCGGCTCATGACCGGCGGCGACCACGTAGGGTCGCGCGGCGGTGGGGATCGGCGCGGTCACGCCGGCCGTGGCAAAACCCGGCATCACCATGCCGGAGGCCAACACTGTCGAAATCAACCGGTCGCGTAGGCGCATCAAACCCTCCTGATTATCGCGTTAGCCATGACCGAACCGGGCCGGCGAAAAAAGCCCCTGATCATGAATCTTTTATGACGCGATGGCCGGGTGGGTCGATCCGGCTCAGGCTGGCAGATGCTTCGCGATATAGGGCGGCAGCCAGAAGGCGGCGACGTGGATTTGGGGCGACCAGTAGCTCGTGGTGCCCAGGATGCCGGCGGATTTTGCGCGTTCGGTGATCGTTTCGATCGACAGGGTGGTCAGGGCCGCGTCCTTGCCGGCCCATCCCAGCGTCATGTAGCCGCCGACATAGGTGGGGACGGCGGCGATATAGGCGGTGACGTGGGGGAAGAAATTGCGGCGGCGGGCGGAGGTTTCGCGCAGTTCGTCGGCCTGCATGAAGGGGACGCCGCACTGGTTCACGATGAGGCCGCGATCGGTCAGGATGCGGGCGCAGTTTTGGTAGAACTCATCGGTGAACAGGACTTCGCCGACGCCGATCGGGTCGGTCGAATCGACGATGATGACATCGAAGCTCGCATCGGGCGCGCGTTTGACGTAGTCGATACCGTCACCGACGATGACATCGGCGCGCTTGTCGGTCCAGGCATCGCCGCCGATGGCCGGGAGGAATTCCTTCGAGAGGCGGATCACCTCGCCGTCGATTTCGACCATGACGGCTTTGGCGACCGATTTGTGCATCAGCACACGCTTGAGCACGCCGCCGTCGCCGGCGCCGATGATCAGGACGGATTTCGCATCGCCATGGGCCAGAATCGGCACGTGGGCGAGCATTTCCTGGTAGACGAATTCATCGGCCTCGGTGATTTGCACCACGCCGTCGAGCAGCATGACGCGGCCGTGGAATTCGGTGTCGACGATGGCGATGTCCTGAAAGTCGCTTTTGGTGCGCGCAAGTTCGCGCGTGACGCGGAAGCGCTGGCCCCAGTAGGGGTAGAGGGTTTCGTTCACCCACATGTCGGTCATTTGTTCACTCCATACGAAAACACCGCCCTACCATGCGATAGGGCGGTGTGTCGGTTTCAGCCGGATGAAATCAGGTGGTCAGCCCGCGGCGCTGTTCACCCACTTGCACGTCGCTCGGCGAGAAGGTGGCGCGGAGGAAGTCGATCGCCTTGTAGGGATCGCATTCGCCGCACATGAAGATGTCGACCGCGGCGAAACCGCGTTCGGGCCAGGTGTGGATCGAGATGTGGCTTTCCGCGAGCACGACCACGCCCGACACGCCGCCGTTCGGCGTGAAGTGGTGGAAGTGGCTGTGCAGAATGGTCGCCCCGGCGGCCAGGGCGCCGTTACGCAGTGTGACATCGATCAGGGCGGGATCGTCGAGATTGTTGGCCCCCCACAAATCGATGAGCAGATGCGTACCAGCGAATTTCACGCCGTCACGTTCTACGAAATAATCCTTCGGCACGGCGACTTGATCGACCGTGTCGTGCGCAAACGTCTGGTTTTCGCTCGGAAAATCCGAGACCATCCCCAGTCGGGCAAGTGCGTTCATTGCGAACCCCCAAACCAGTGACAGCCTGTAGAACGCAGCACCGCGCCGCGCCCCCCGGGGCCAAAGAGAGCGCGATATGCGCATAAATCCCTGGAGACGCAAGGGCTTTTCGGGGATTGTTATGTGAAATTTCGCCCCCCTGCCGCACGGGGGGAATGCGGTGGGGGTATGGCAGGGCGCGCACTGCCGGATTGGCTGGTTGGGGGTCGCCTGCCGCGCGCTGAACCGGCGCGGCAGGGGCGGTGCGGATTTTCTATTTGACCTGGGAGATCAGTTTGACGGTCGAACTCTGCGCGCCTTCGAAGGTGAGTGGCGTGGTGCCGGCGGGGTAGCCGTTTTTCGAGAGGATGAACGCCATGATGTCGGCATATTGGGTGTTGGTCAGGCTGGCGGGGGCGCCGGCCGGCATTTGTTGCGATAATTCATCGAAAATCGCGGCGACGGTGTAGTTGTTCGATTTGCTGGCGAAGCTCTGACCGATCAGGGTGGGGCCGGCGATGCCCTGGAGGTTTTTGCCGTGGCACATCGAGCAATGGGTTTCGAAATCGGCGTGGCCGGCGGTTGCCTGGGCGGCGGTGTAGATGGCCGGGGGTGTGGCAGCCGTGGCGATGCCGGTGAGGGTCAGGCTGGCGGCGAGGAGCACGAGGCGTTTCATGGGGTGGTCCTTGGTTGGGAAGGATAGGTGAGGTTAAGGGAAGGCTTCTTTTTTGAAAAAAAGAAGCAAAAAACTTTTTTTATCTGGGGCATGGGCGGTTTCACTGGCGTCGGATCAATGAGTTCAAAGTTTTTTTGCTTCTTTTTTTTCAAAAAAAGAAGTCTTTTTACTTGGCCGGCACACGGTAAGGCGCGACCAGGGAGGCCAACCGCCGATCTGCCACGAGGTGCTGCAACGCGTGGTCGAACGATGTCCCGGCAGCTGCGTGAGCGGCGCTGTAGAGGGCGACGATCTGCCATTGCGCGTGCGGCAGGCTGAGGGCGTGCTGGGCGACCTTGGCGTGGGTGTGCGCGAGGTGGTTGACCAGCCAAGGCTGCCACATCAGGGCGACCGCGACGTCTTTTGCTTCGAGCGCGCGGTAGAGGGAGCCAGGCGTCGAGTATTCATGGGCTTCGAGCGTGGCACCGTGGCCGTGGTCGAAATATGTGCTCGGCACGGTGAGATAGGTGATGCCGACCTTGGTGTGCGGTGCGAGGCTCGCGAAACTGGGCGCGGTGCTGCCGGGGGCGGCGAGGACGAAGCCGGTGGCGGCGTAGGGGTTGGTCGCCATGACGCCGGCGGGTACGGTCGGGTAGCCGGTTTCGACCGGGAAACCCATCACGAGATCGCAGCGTGTCGCGAGTTTGGCGAAGAAGATGCCTTTTTGTGCGTTGAGGGCATCGGCGCCGACCCTGGTGTCGATCACGGTGAAATGAGCCGATGTGTGTTCGGCGTGGGCGACCGCGGTGGCGACGGCGTGGTCGATGTTGAAGAACGGATTGCCTTTGTCGATGCAGAAACTGGTGGTCGCTGCACTGGCCGAGGCGGTGAGCGTTGCCATCACCATGGCAACGCCGGACCAGACGAGACCCCGCCGCGGCTGCGGCGGGGTGTTGGGTGTGACGTCAACCATTCAGGGCAAAGACGTGCAGCTGGCCACCGGTGGGCGCCTTGGTCAGCGGCGCGCCGAGCTTGCCTGACCAGAGCGGCCAGACGCCACCCCAGCCCGACCAGACCGCGACGTACTGCTTGCCATCGACCTCGTAGGAGACCGGTGCGGCGATGATCGGCGAGCCGAGATTGGCGCTGGTCCAAAGGATTTTGCCGGTCTTGGCATCGAACCCGTAGAGCTTGCCGTCGGTGCCGCCGCTGAACACGAGGCCGCCGCCGGTTGCCGTCATGCCGCCGTTCCAGGGCGCCTTGGTCTTGTATTCCCAGACCTGCTTGCCGGTGGACAGATCGATCGCCTGGACCGAGCCGAGATCGGGCGAGGTCGGGTCGGGGATCATCTGGAAGGTTTCGCCCAGGTAGGGCAGGCCGGCGGCGTAGCTGGTGGGGACGCCCTTCATGGTCATGCAGGCGTGCAGCGTGGGCACGTAGGCCATGTTGGTCTTGGGATCGACCGCGGCGGCCCACCAATTCTTGCCGCCGAGGAAGCTGGGGCAGGTGGTGATCTGTTTATCGAGGCCGGGCTGATTCGCGGTGTTGTTGATGGCATGACCGCCGGCGCTGATGCCCGTGATCGAGGTATCGTGCACGAAGGGCTTGGCGTAGATCAGTTTGCCGTCTTCGCGGTTGATCGCGTAGAAATAGCCGTTGCGGTTGGCTTCCACGATCGCTTTGTAGGGCTTGCCCTTGTAGGTGACGTTGCTCAGTGTCGGTGTGTTGACGCCATCGTAATCCCAGGTGTCGTTGCGGGTGTACTGGTAGTGCCATTTGATCTTGCCGGTGGACGGGTCGATCGCCAGCAGGCTGTCGGAATAGAGGTTATGGCCGGGGCGGGTCGAGGCGAGCCACGGGCCGGGGTTGCCGACGCCCCAGAACAGGGTTTTGGTCGAGGGATCGTAGGTGCCGGTCATCCACGGGCTGCCGCCACCGTGTTTGTAGGCGCCGGCGGGAGGGAATGGTGTGGAGTTTCCAGTCGAGCTTGCCGGTCTTGGCATCGAGCGCCGCGATGAAACCGCGCGCGCCGTATTCGCCGCCGCCGACGCCGACCACCACCTTGCCGTCCACGATCAGCGGGGCTTCATCGATCGAGTAGCCGACGCCGGGCTTGTAGAGGGCTGAGTTCCAGGCGACCTTGCCGGTCTTGGCGTCGAACGCGACGACGTGATTGTCGATCGTGGCCATGTAGACCATGTCGTCATAGACGGCGACGCCGCGGTTATTGACGTCGCAGCAGATCGTCTTGGTCGCGTCGCCCGCCAGCTTATAGGTGTATTTCCACAGCAGCTTGCCGGTCTTGGCGTCGAACGCCATGAGATGGTCGAGCGGGGTGGTGACGAACATGTAGTCGCCGTTGATGATCGGCACGTTTTCGAAACCGTGCGGGATGTTGACCTTGGGCGAGGTCCAGACCGGTTTCAGCGAGGCGACATTGCTGGTGTTGATGGCGGAATAGGGGGCGTAATCGTCGCCCGCGTAGTCGCGGTTGAACATCAGCCAGCCAGGCGACGAGGCGGCGTTGTCAAGCCGGGACTGGGTCACCGGGGGATAGGATGGCATGGCGTGGCCGATGCCGGGGATGGCGAGCGCGAGCAGGGCGCTGCCGAGCACGCAGGATGTGAGTGTGGTTTTCTTGAGCTTCATTGTCAGTCCTCCGATGGGTCGTTTTTTGATTAGTGGTTAACAGTCAAATTGTTTGGGCATAAACCGAAACAAGTCAACCGGTTGGTTCGTCTGCCTTCAGCCGTGCCGCCTCCTCGTCGGAAAACACCCGTGAGCGTGTCAGAAAGCGCTGGCCGGTGCCGTTTTCCAGCGAGAACATGCCGCCCATGCCGGCGACGACATCGATGATGATCTGCGTGTGGCGCCAGTATTCGAACTGGGATTCGCTCATGAAGAAGCGCACGCCGCCGATGGCCCCGAGGCAGACATCGTCCGGGCCGGTCAGGAAATCGTCCTGCGGGTAGCACATCGGTGATGAGCCATCGCAGCAACCGCCCGACTGGTGGAACAGCACGGGGCCGTGCCGCGCTTCGAGTTGGGCGATCAGGGCGAGGGCCGCCGGTGTGGCGACCACCCGCTCGATCGACGCATCGGGCGCGGCACGGTGCATGTCAGAAGAACCCGAGCTTGTTGGGGCTGTAGCTGACCAGCATGTTTTTGGTCTGCTGGTAATGATCGAGCATCATTTTATGATTCTCGCGCCCGATGCCGGATTGCTTGTAGCCGCCGAACGCCGAATGGGCGGGATACAGATGGTAGCAATTGGTCCAGACCCGGCCGGCCTTGATGTTGCGGCCGAACTGGTAGGCGCGGTTGCCGTTGCGGGTCCACACGCCCGAACCGAGGCCGTAGAGCGTGTCATTGGCGATTTCGAGGGCTTCGGCTTCGTCCTTGAACGTGGTCACCGAGACCACCGGGCCGAAGATTTCTTCCTGGAACACGCGCATCTTGTTGTTGCCGCGGAAAATGGTGGGCTCGATGTAGAAGCCTTCCGACAATTCGCCGCCATGGGCACCGCGGGCGCCGCCGGTGAGCACTTCGGCACCTTCCTGACGGCCGATGTCGAAATAGGACAGGATTTTATCGACCTGCTCGGTCGAGGCCTGCGCGCCGATCATGGTCGAGGGATCAAGCGGGCTGCCCTGCTTGATCGCCTTCACGCGGGCGAGCGCGCGCTCCATGAAGCGGTCGTAGATGCTTTCCTGAATGAGCGCGCGGGACGGACAGGTGCAGACCTCGCCCTGGTTGAGGGCGAACATCGCGAAGCCTTCCAGCGCCTTGTCGAAAAAGGCGTCATCGGCGTCGCACACGTCGGCGAAGAAGATGTTGGGCGATTTGCCGCCGAGTTCGAGCGTGACCGGGATGAGGTTGTGGCTGGCGTACTGCATGATCAGGCGGCCGGTGGTGGTCTCGCCGGTGAAGGCGATTTTCGCGATCCGCTTGGAGGAGGCGAGCGGCTTGCCGGCTTCGAGGCCGAAGCCGTTGACCACGTTGAGCACGCCGGGGGGCAGGATGTCGGCGATCAGTTCGACCGGCGTCTGCTCGGCCGGCTTGAGGACGACGCAATTGCCGGCGGCCAGTGCCGGAGCGAGTTTCCAGACCGCCATCAGGATCGGGAAATTCCAGGGGATGATCTGACCGACCACGCCGAGCGGTTCGTGAAAATGATAGGCGACCGTGGTATCGTCGATCTGCGACAGCGCGCCTTCCTGGGCGCGGATGCAGCCGGCGAAATAGCGGAAATGGTCGATCGCGAGGGGAATGTCGGCCGCGGTGGTTTCGCGGATCGGCTTGCCGTTGTCGATGGTTTCGACATAGGCGAGCAAAGCGAGGTTCTGCTCCATCACATCGGCGATGCGGTTGAGCATGTTGGCGCGCTCGGTGGTCGAGGTGCGGCCCCAGGCATCGGCGGCGGCGTGCGCGGCATCGAGGGCGGCGTTGATATCAGCCTCGTCGGAACGGGCGACCTCGGTAAAGACCTGGCCGGTGACCGGGGTGACGTTGTCGAAATAGCGGCCGCTCAGGGGCGGGGTGAATTTGCCGCCGATGAAATTCTCGTAGCGGGGTTTGAACGCGAAACCGCCGGGCGCGGTGCCGGGGGTGGGGCGCAATGAGCCGTCGGGCATGGTCGGTCCTCCGTTGGGTGCGCCGCCGCCACCATGGCGACATGCGCTTGATTTGGTTGACCGCTGCCTCGCAAGTCTCGTGCCAGCAGGTGAACACAGCGTGCCGGGCGGGTTCGGCCCGAAAACGCCGGGTCCGGCACAGGGTCGGGACGTCCCGTTCCGGGACATTGTCCTGAAACGGGACAGTATTGGGCAGCGCGACGGTTTTTGTTGTCAGGGGTGGTGAGCGCGCCTAATGCTGGCTGCGATAACGGACCCGGCTCAAGGGTCGCCAGCATTACGGGTGGAACGAAAGAGAAACACAGTAAAATGCGGGCTCATGCCAGTCATCCTGCAGCGACGGCCGATCTTGCGACGGCACGACGCAATCTTGCGACCAGCGGCGCGGTTACCGGGTTGCCGCCGCTGTTGACACGATCGTGGACGCGCTGTGTCTCTGCCGGCTTATCGCCCGAACGGGCGCGTATCGAAGCAAGGCACCTCGGCGGGCGGGAATTGCACGAGGCGGTGGAGCGCCAGGGCGATTTGACCACGCGGGCGCGCCCGATCATCGATTACCTGCACGCCCAGATCCGCGATTCCGGCTGCATCATCCTGCTGTCCGACCAGAACGGATTTCTGCTCGATGCGGTGGGCGACCCCGGGTTCAGCGATCGGGCCGCCCGCGTCGCGCTGCAACCCGGCGCCTGCTGGGCCGAGGCCGACCGTGGCACCAACGCGGTCGGCACCGCGCTGATCGAGGCCGCGCCGGTGGTGATCCACGGGCCTGAACACTTCCTGGATCGCAACGGGTTTCTCGCCTGCGCGGCCGCCCCGCTCGCCGCCTCGGACGGCAGCCTGCTCGGCGTGCTCGATATTTCATGCGATCACCGGATTTATCACCCGCACACCTTCGGCTTGGTGCGCGCCGCCGCCCAGATGATCGAGAATCGAATGTTCGAGATCAACCATGTGCGCGACATCAAGCTGCGGTTCCACACCGCGCTGCAGGCGGTCGGCACCGTGGTGGAAGGGGTGCTGGCGATCAGCCCGGATGGGCTCATCCTCGGCGCCAACCGCCCCGCCACCGACCTGCTCGGTCTGCGCCGGGTCGATATGGGGCGCGCCAGCATCGCCGATCAGATCGACGGGCGATTCTCCGACCTGCTCGCGCGCGATCGCCAGCGCGGCGGCGAACCGGTAGAAATCTGCCGCCGCGATGGCTCGCGCCTGTACGTGCGGCTCGAAATTCCGCGCATCAGCCCACCCCGCCCGACCACGCCCACCTGGCCCGCCGATGCGCTCGCCGCACTCGATACCGGCGATGCCGCGATATCCCGCGCGATCGGGCAGATCCGCCGGCTGCTGGGTAAACCCATCCCGATCCTGCTGCGCGGCGAAACCGGTGCGGGCAAGGATGTGATGGCCCAGGCCATCCACGCCGCCGGGCCGCGCCGGGGCGAGGCCTTCGTCGCGGTGAACTGCGCCGCACTGCCGGAACATCTGATCGAAGCGGAATTGTTCGGCTACGCGCCCGGCGCCTTCACAGGGGCCAAGCGCGAGGGCGCGCTCGGGCGCATTCGCGAAGCCGCCGGCGGCACGCTGTTTCTCGATGAAATCGGTGACATGCCGGCATCACTCCAAAGCCGCCTGCTGCGCGTGCTGGAAGACCGGACCGTGGCACCGCTCGGCGGACGGCCCGTCGCGGTCGATTTCGCGCTGATCAGCGCGACCAATCGTGACCTCAAGGCCGATATCGCCCAAGGCCGCTTCCGCTCGGACCTATACTACCGGCTCAACGGGCTGTGCATCGCCCTGCCCCCGCTGCGCGATCGGACCGATCTCGTAGCCCTGATGACCGCCATCCTCGCCCGCGACCCTGTCAAAACCACGCCCCGCCGCATCGCCGATCCGCTGCTCACCGCCCTGCAAACCTACACCTGGCCCGGCAATATCCGCGAACTCGCCAGCCTGCTGCGCATCGCCACCTCGCTCTGCGATGAACGCGATACCGAACTCGATTGGCACCACCTGCCCGATGACATCGCCGCCGACCTGCGCCGCCAGACCACACCCCCCTCCCCGCCCCCAACCCGCAGCGACAACCAACAATCGCTCCGCACCGCCGCCGACCAGGTCATTCTGCACGCCATCGAACAAGCCGCCGGCAACATGAGCGCCGCCGCCCGCCGCCTCGGCATCAGCCGCAACACCCTGTACCGCCGGCTCGCCGCCTTGCAGCCTGGAGACTGATGCTGGTGGGGTGGGACGGGATAAGGAAGGAAGGCGGGGGGCTTTGCCCCCTCGACCCCCACTAAGGGCGGAGCCCTTAGAACCCGCTAGTTTTAGGCAAGGGGAGGGCGCTGCCTCGGTGGTTCCGTCCCCCTGGCCTTGCTTACTTAACCCGGCCCCACTCCATCGGCACAGGTCCCCAGGGCCGCGAGGATGCGGGCCGGGGTCAGGGGGATGGTGGTGATTGTGATGTTGAGCGGGCTGAGGGCGTCGTTGACGGCGTTGGCGATGGCGGCTGATGCTGCGGCGGTGCCGGCTTCACCCGCACCTTTGGCGCCGATGGTGCTTTCGGCGGTGGGGGTGGTGATGTGGGCGATGGTGATATCGGGCATTTCGCCGGCCATGGGGACCAGGTAGTCGGCCATGCTGGCATTGAGCATCTGACCTTCGGAATCGTAGTCGCATTGCTCGAACAGAGCGGCACCGATGCCCTGGACGACGCCGCCACGGATTTGTTCGTCGACCAGCAGGGGGTTGATGATGGTGCCGCAGTCTTCGACGACCCAGTGTTTGAGCAGGGTGATGAAGCCGGTTTCGGTATCGAGTTCGAGCCAGGCGGCCTGGATGCCGTTGGTGAAGGCGAACGGGTATTCGCGGGGCACGTAGTGGCGCGTGGCGATGAGTTCGGCCTGGATGCCCTTGGGCAGAGTGTCGGGGCGGAAATAGGCGATGCGGGCGAGTTCGGCGAGGGTGATGCGTTCGGCGCGGCTGGCGTGATCGATGACGGCGCCACCCGAGATATCGAGATTGCCAGAGGTTTCCTGGAGGATGCTGGCGGCGAGGGTGAGGATCTGGTCGCGCAGCGTGCGGGCGGCTTGCCAGGTGGCTTCGCCGCCGATGCCGGCGGCGCGCGAGGCCCAGGTGCCGCCGCCGTAGGGGGTGACATCGGTATCGCCGAGCATGACGCGGATGTGTTCGAAGGGCACGCCCATGGCTTCGGCGGCGATCTGGGCGAGGATGGTGGTGGTGCCCTGGCCTTGTTCGGTAACGCTGGCCTGCACGATCAGGCGGCCGGTGGCATCGAGGCGGATGGTGGCACCGTCTTGCGCGGAGATGCGGGCCCCGCCGACGCCGTAGAAGGCGGCGCCGGGGTTGGTGATTTCGATGAAGCTGGCGATGCCGATGCCGCGCATGATGCCGCGTTCGCGCAGGCTGGCCTGTTCGGCGCGCAGGGCATCGTAGTCCATCAGGGTGAGCAGGCGGTCGAGGCAGGCGTGGTGCGAGAGGGCTTCGAAGCGCATGCCGCTGGGCGAGGTATAGGGGTAGGCATCGTCGGGGATGAGGTTGCGGCGGCGGATGGTGACGGGGTCGATGCCGAGGCGCTGGGCTGCGCGGTCGAGCAGGCCTTCGGTGACCGAGGTTGCGATCGGGTGGCCGACAGCGCGGTATTGCGACATCATCGCCTTGGTCTGGAAGGCGACGCGGGTGCGGGCGCGGTAGTGGGCGAAGCGGTAGGGGCCGCCGATGAGGTTGATGACCTGATTGGCTTCGACCGCCGAGGTGCGCGGGTAGGCGGAATAGGGGCCGATGCCGGTCAGATCGTCGATGTCGAAGCCGGTGATCGTGCCGTCGTTCATGATGGCGAGGCGGGCGTGGACGGTGTGGTCGCGGGCGTGGATGTCCGAGACGAAGCTTTCGAGGCGATCGGCGACGAAGCGGACCGGGCGGCGGATCAGGCGGCTGGCGGCGACCGCGGCCATTTCATCGGGGTAGACGTGGATCTTGATGCCGAACGAGCCGCCGACATCCGGGCAGATGACGCGGACCTGGGATTCATCGAGCCCGAGGTGCAGCGCGTAGATAGTCTGCATCATGTGCGGCACCTGGGTGCCCTGATGGACGGTAAGGCGTTGTTCGCCCTCGTTCCAGTCCGCGACCACGGCGCGGGCTTCGAGGGTGACGCCGGTGTGGCGGCTGAAGGTGAAATCGGCTTCGATGATGGTATCGGCGGCGGCGAAGGCGGCATCGGTGTTGCCGGTGTCGATGTGGCGTTCGAAGGCGAGGTTGTCGCCGAGTTCGGGGTGGATGATGGGGGCGCCGGGGGCGAGGGCGGCGGCGGCATCGACCACCGGGGGCAGCGGGTCGTAGCTGACCATGATGTGTTCGGCGGCGTCTTCGGCCTGGGCGCGGGTGTTGGCGAGCACCATGGCGACGGGTTCGCCCTGCCAGCGCACGCGGCCGACCGCGAGCGGGTGTTGCGGTGCCGATGAGGTCGATCGCGGTGATGGTGGCGTGGGCGTAGGGCGAGCGGAGGAAAGCGGCGTGGACCATGCGCGGCAGGGTGATGTCGCTGGCGAAGGTGCCGCGTCCCTGGACGAGGGCGCGCGCCTGGGGGCGGGCGCGGGCGAGGCCGATCTGGGCGTCGGGGCGGGCGGGGTTGGAGAACTTCATGAGGTGCGCCGGGCGTTCAACGTGGTTTCGACGGCATCGATGATCGCTTCGTAGCCGGTGCAGCGGCAGTAATTGCCGGAGAGGTGTTCGCGGATGGCGGCGCGATCAGCATCGGCGGGGGCGTGCAGCAGGAAATCCTGCGCGGTCAGCACCATGCCGGGGGTGCAGTAGCCGCATTGCAGCGCGTTGCGGGCGGCGAAGGCGTGCTGGAGGTCGGCGACTTCGCCGCTGTCGGACAGACCTTCGATGGTCTCGACGGTGCAGCAATCGGCCTGGACGGCGAGCACCAGGCAGCCGCGCACGATCGCGCCATCGAGCCGGACGGTGCAGGCGCCGCAGACGCCGTGCTCACAGCCGAGATGGGTGCCGGTGAGGCCAAGGTGGTCGCGCAGGAAATCGGCGAGGTGCAGGCGCGGGGGGATGGTGGCGGTGATGGGCTCGCCGTTGACGGTCAGGGTGATGCTGGTCATGGGCTTGTGCTGTTGGATGGTGAAGGAAGGTCTTCTTTTTTGTGAACAAAAAAGAAGCAAAAAAAACTTTGCTCATCTAGGCCCGTGGCCGTGACAACGCCCGTGCCCCAGTTAAAGAAAGTTTTTTGCTGCTTTTTTACAAAAAAGCAGTACTTGCTTACCGTTGCCTTCATCGTCCCCCCCAAGCCCCGACCACCCGCCGCAACAACACCCGTGCCAGATGCAATCGCATCGCCGCAGAGGCCTGCGGATCGTCATGCGCGGGCAGATCATCCGCCAGCGCGGTGCAGGCGGCTTCGAGCGGCCCGCCTTCGGTCAGGATGGCGGCGGCGCGATGCGCGAGGATGGCGGTCTGGCCGACCGAGAACCAGCCGAGCCGGATCGTGCCGGGCCGGGCGACGGCGGCGAGGCCGACCATGGCGTAGTCGCCGGTGCGGCGCGCGAGTTCGGCGAAGCCCCATTGGGTGTCGCCCTGGATCGGGATGTCGACGCCGGTGAGCACTTCATCGGGCGCGAGGGCGGTTTCGAACAGGGAAGTGAAGAAGTGTGCGGCGGGGATGCGGCGCGGGCCTGCGGGGCCTTGGGCCTGCATGACGGCATCGAGCGCGAGGGCGCAGGCGGGCAGTTCGGCCGCGGGATCGGCGTTGGCGAGGCTGCCGCCGAACGTGCCGCGCGCGCGGATGGCGGGGTGGGCGACCGCGGCGAGGGCGCGGGCGATCAGCGGGGCGTGGCGCTGGACCATGGGGTGGTTCATCACTTGGGCGTGGGTGCAGCCGGCGCCGATGTGGAGCGTGCGGTCGGCCAAAGTGATACCGCGCAATTCGGCGAGGCGGCCGATATCGATCAGCAGGCCGGGCGCCGACAGGCGCAGGTTGAGCGCCGGCAGCAGGCTCTGGCCGCCGGCGATCAGCTTCGCATCCGGCCCGTGCTTGGTGAGCAAGGTGATGGCCGCCCCGAGCGTGTCGGGGCGGATGTAGTCGAAGGCTGCGGCTTTCATGCGGGTTCCGGTTTGGGAAGGAAGCAGTTCTTTCTTGTAAGAAAGAACCAAAGAACTTTTTTTAACTGAAGCCGGCGACGGCGTGGGGGACGTAGGGGTCTTCGAGCTTGGCGATTTCGTCGGTTGTGAGGGTTAGTTTGGTGGCTTCGATCGCATCGTGCAGGTGGGCCAGTTTGGTGGCGCCGATGATCGGCGCGGTGATGCCGGGCGTCGCCAACACCCAGGCCAGGGCGATTTGCGCGCGGGACACACCGCGCGCTGTGGCTACGGCGGCGACCGCATCGGCCACTTTGCGGTCGGCGTCCGCGGTTTTGGCGTAGAGGGTCTTGCCGAACTCATCGGTCTCGGAGCGGGCGCTGGCCTCGTCCCAGTCGCGCGTCAGGCGGCCGCGGGCGAGCGGGCTCCACGGGATCACGCCGATGCCCTCGGCGCGGCAGAGCGGCAGCATTTCGCGCTCTTCCTCGCGGTAGAGCAGGTTGACGTAGTTCTGCATGCTGACGAAGCGGGTCCAGTTATGCCGCTCCGCGATGGCGAGCGCCTGGGCGAATTGCCACGCGTACATCGAGGAGGCGCCGATGTAGCGGGCCTTGCCGGCTTTCACGACATCGTGCAGCGCTTCGAGGGTTTCCTCGATCGGGGTGTGATAATCCCAGCGATGGATCTGGTAGAGATCGACATGGTCGGTGCCGAGGCGGCGGAGACTGTTGTCGATCTCGGCCATGATGGCGCGGCGCGACAGGCCGGCGCCGTTCGGCCCCTTGTGCATCCGCCCATTTACCTTGGTGGCGATCACCACATCGTGGCGGCTGGCGAAATCCTTGAGCGCGCGGCCGACGATTTCCTCGCTGGTGCCATCGGAATAGACGTTGGCGGTGTCGAAGAAATTGATCCCGGCTTCGAGTGCTGCCTTGATGAAGGGGCGGCTGGTCGCTTCATCGAGCGTCCAGGCGTGCGGGCCGCGATCGGCCACGCCGTAGCTCATGCAGCCGAGGCAGATGCGCGATACGTCGAGGCCGGTGCGGCCGAGTTTTACGTAATCCATCGTTGGCAGATCCCTCTTTCGATTGCGTTTGCCATATGAGGACGGCCCGTGTCGGGTCCAGCCCCTTGCCAGACTTGTCAGCATCCAGGACATGGTTTGCACCAGTTTCACGCAGAAGGACACCGCCATGCAATACCGCAACCTCGGCACTTCCGGCCTGAAAGTCTCGCCGCTCTGCCTCGGCACCATGATGTTCGGCGGCGCGACCGATGAGGCGACGGCGCGCCGGATCGTGGATACCGCCGCCGGGCAGGGTATCAATTTCATCGATACCGCGAATGTGTACAACGAAGGTCGCTCGGAAGAGATCACCGGGCGGGCGATTGCGGCGAACCGCAGCCATTGGGTGCTGGCGACCAAATTCGCCAACCCGACCGGGCCGGGGCCGAACGATCGGGGACTGTCGCGGGTGCACGCGTTTCGGGCGGTGCATGACAGTCTGAAACGGCTGGATACCGATGTAATCGATATTTTGTATATCCATAAGGAAGACCCGGCGACGCCGCTGGCCGAGACGATCGGCGCGATTGCGGATATGATCCGGGCGGGGGACATTCGGCATTTCGGGGTGTCGAACGTGCGCGCGTGGCGGATCGCGGAGATTTGCCGGCTGTGCGACGATATGGGGATTGCCCGGCCGGTGGTCAGTCAGCCCTATTACAATGCGCTGAACCGGATGCCCGAGGTCGAGATTCTGCCGGCGTGCCATCATTTCGGCATCGGCGTGGCACCCTACAGCCCGCTGGCGCGCGGGGTGCTGACCGGCAAATATGCACCCGATGCAGCGCCCGATGCCGACAGCCGGGCCGGGCGGGGTGACAAGCGGATGATGGAGACCGAGTTCCGCAAGGAGAGCCTCGATATCGCGCAGACCATCGTGGCGCATGCGAAAGAGCGCGGGATCACGCCCGGGCAGTTCGCGATCGCCTGGTTGCTGAACAACCGGCTGGTCACCGCGCCGATCGCGGGGCCGCGCACCGAGGCGCAGTGGGCGGATTATCAGGGCGGCTTGACCTATCGGTTCACGGCGGAGGACGAGGCACTCGTCGATCGGCTGGTGCCGCCGGGTCATCCGTCGACGCCGGGCTATACCGATCCGGCCTATCCGCTCGAAGGCCGCGTCACGGCGTGAAACCCGCTCAGGCGGCGCCGGCGTGCTGCCTGATTGTGTGTTTCGTGGCCAGGGAGACCCGGTTACGGCCGGTGCGCTTGGCCTCGTACAGCGCCTGGTCGGCCGCGCGGACCAGGGCATCGAGATCGGCATGGGAGTCGTCGGTCGCGACGGCGCCGATGCTGATGGTTACGACGCCGACGCCATCCTGGCGGTGGGCATGGGCGAGGCGCGCAGCGGTAATGGCGTCGCACAGGCGCTGGGCGACCAGTTCGGCCTCGATGATGCTGGCATTCTGCAGTGAGACGGCGAATTCCTCGCCGCCGTAGCGCGATACGATATCGCCATCGTGGCGGAGATTGTCGCGCAGGATCAGTGCGACTTGTTGCAGGCAGCGGTCGCCGTCCTGATGGCCGTAGTGGTCGTTGAATGATTTGAAGAAATCGACGTCGATCATCAGGATCGCCATCGGCTGGCAGGTGCGTTTGCAATGGTCGAGCGCTGCGGCCGTGCGTTCGCCGAAATAGCGCCGGTTGGGGATCTGGGTGAGGTAGTCGATGGTGGAAAGGATCGATAGTTTGAGCTGGGAGCGGTAGGATTGCACCAGTTGCTGGTTGATGTCGGTCACCAGGACGAACAGGCCATAGAGGATGACCGGCACCAGCAGCAGCAGAAATCCGTAGGAATCATTTTCGGTCAGCGGCACGGCGGCCATGATCGGCAGCAGCATGACCAGGAGTTGGAGCCGGGCGATCCATGATGCGGCGGCGTTGCGCGCGGCGATGGCGCTGGCGGTGACGAAATTGCAGACCAGCACCACCGTGTAGAGGATCGGGTCTTGCGTCGTCGCGAGACACACGAAGGTGAGCGCACCCCAAGCCAGCGACGAGCCAATCGCGGTGAGGGCGAAGGCGGTGAACCATGGCGCGAGATTGACGCAGCGCGTCTTGAGGAAGCGGCGCTGGAACACGACGATACACCGGCAGCGGATGAGGACCAGGGCGAGGCCGATCAGGCCCAGCAGCATTGCGGACCAGACGCCTGCACGGAATTCGGCATAGACGCCGCAGGCCGCGCCAGACAGGCCGACCAGGAGCACGTTGGTCGGGCGGCCGTAGAGCACATGCAGCAGGTCTTCGCGCACTTCGTACGCCTGGCGGCGTTCGGTATCGCTCTGGAGCGCCTGTGAGATCCAGGTGCAGACGCGGAGCCACAGCGGCAGTCGCCTGGGGGGATAGTCACTCATCATCTGGAGTGCCGAATCGATCCGGCTGACCTGCAAGAAAGGCATAAGCGATGCGGGCACCTTTTCTGCCGACAAGGGGCCGGCAATGATGGTTCAGCGACTGATCGTGTCGGCGGTGGAGAACACCGAACGAGCAGTGTGCCCAATGCGACCGGCGGTGGCAATGATTCTAGGATAGAATTACTAAAGAATTATTAATCAAAGCGGATCAACGAAATGAAGCCGGTTGATCGCGGGCCGGCACGGGACTTGTGTGGATTGGCGGGGTCCGATCAGCGGTTATCCACCCTATCCACACAATCCACAGGGGGGTGTCCCTGTCATGGCGGGCGGGGCGGCGCTACAGGGGGGTGATGAATGCTATCGATCCTCCGTTGTTCGGCCTGTCGCAACGCCAACCCCCTGCCAACCTCGAAGCGGAACAGGCGCTGCTCGGCGCCTTGCTGGCCAATAACAAGGCTTATGAGCGGGTTTCGGAATTTCTGGCGCCGGAGCATTTCGCCGATGCGGTGCATGGGCGGATTTTCGAGGCGATCGCGCGGCGGATCGAGGGCGGGCAACTCGCCGATCCGGTCACGTTGCGCGCGACGTTCGAGCATTCCGGCCTGCTCGATGAAGTGGGCGGGCCGGCCTATCTGGCGCAGTTGCTCTCGGCGATGGTGGGCATCATCAATGCAGGCGATTACGGCCGCACGATTTATGATGCGTGGATCCGGCGCCAGCTGATCGATCTGGGCGAGGTGACGGTGAACCGGGCGTTCGGTGCGGAACCCGAACTGGACGGCACCTCGCAGATCGAGGCGGCGGAGCAGGCGCTGTTCGACCTCGCGACCAAGGGTGGCGCCGAGGGCAGTGCGATGAGTTTCGAGGCCGCGCTGACCATGGCGATCAATACCGCCGCCAAGGCGTTCGAGCGCGATGGCAAGGTGTCGGGCCTGACCACCGGGCTGACCGATCTGGATGGCAAGACCGGCGGGTTGCATCCGTCCGATCTGTTGATCCTGGCGGGACGGCCGGGCATGGGCAAGACCGCGCTCGCGACCAAGATTGCCTATGGCGCGGCGCAGGCGCTGCTGGCGGAGGCGCGGGTTGATAATCCGAACGCCGAGGCGAAGCAGGCGGTGGCGATTTTTTCACTCGAAATGAGTGCTGAACAGTTGGCTACCCGTCTGCTGGCCGAGGAGGCGCGGGTGTCATCGGACCGGATCCGGCGCGGCGAGATCGGGCAGAAGGATTTTGACAATTTCGTCACTGTGTCGCGCCGGATTTCGCGGCTGCCGCTGGTGATCGATGATACGCCGGCGATCACGCTGTCCGCGCTGCGGACGCGCTGCCGGCGGCTGAAGCGCACGCGCGGGCTTGCGTTGGTGGTGGTGGATTATCTGCAACTCATGCGCCCGGCGGCGGGCACCAAGCCCGATAACCGCGTGCTGGAAATCAGCCAGATCACCCAGGGTCTGAAAGCCATTGCCAAGGAGTTGGCGGTGCCGGTTCTGGCACTCTCGCAATTGTCGCGCGCGGTGGAATCGCGCGAGGACAAGCGGCCGCAGCTGTCGGATCTGCGCGAATCCGGCACGATCGAGCAGGATGCGGATGCGGTGATGTTTGTTTATCGTGACGAATATTATCTGCAGATGCGGATGCCCAAGCCGACCGACATGAAAGATTCCGATTTTCAGACCGCGCTGGACGACTGGCAGCGCAAGATGGAGCTAGTGCACAACAAGGCTGAACTGCTGCTCGCCAAGCAGCGCCATGGGCCCACCGGCACGATCCAGCTGTTTTTTGAAGCGGAATTCACTCGATTTGCCGATCTCGACACCCAACATGAGTGATTTCGGATTGGGATAGAGGAAAATCACCCATGGCGACGATGATCGGCAACAATGCGTGCGCAGGATTTACCGAGGCTGACCGGGTCCTGATCGACCAGGCGGCGTCGCGCTTCGTGGCGTCCCGCGGGCTGTTCACCCGCACGCTGAACCGCATCGGGCGGACGGCGGGCAGTGCGGTGGAACGCGCGATCACCTGGATTGCGCCGAACGGGCGCCGGGCGGTTGAGGAATATGCTTCCGAGGCGATGTGGTCGCTGCTGAGCGCCTCGCGCTTCGGGCTGGCGGGCAAGCATGTCGGCAAGGCACCCGAGCAGATTTATCGCAATGCAGTGGCGGCGAGCGGTGCGCTATCCGGCCTGTCGGGCGGGGTGCTGGGGCTTGCCGATATTCCGTTCACCATGACCATGATGTTTCGCGCGATCGCCGAGATCGCGCGGAGCCACGGCGAGGATCTGGACAGTTTCGAGACCAAGCGCGCCTGCCTGGAGGTGTTCGGGTTCGGCACGATCCGCGATGAGAACGAGGATATCGAGGCATCGTACTGGGCGGTGCGCGGCGCGCTGACCCATGCGCCGCTGTCGATTTTTCTGCGCACGGTGGCGGCGCGGTTTTCGGTGGTAATGTCCGACCAGATCCTGGCCTCGATGGTGCCGGTGGTGGGGGCGGTGGCCGGTGCGGGGGTGAATTATCTGTTCATGGGGTATTTTCAGACCATGGCGCAGGTTCATTTCACGCTGCGCGCGCTGGAGCGTAAATATGGCGATGCGGCGGCGGTGCGGGCGTGTTTCGACCGGTACGTGGAGGATTATCGCCAGCGCAAGCATCTGTTCCGTAACGCCGCCTGATGCCGTGACCGCGCCGGTTCTGAGCGTCGATGTCGGGGCGGTGGTGGCGAATTGGCGCAGCCTCGCGGCGCTGCATGGCGGTGAGACTGCTGCGGTGGTCAAGGCGGATGCCTATGGGCTGGGTGCTGAATTGATCGCGCCTGCGCTGGCGCGGGCGGGGTGTCAGCGGTTTTTTGTCGCGACCGCGGATGAGGCGATCGCGCTGCGCGGCGTGATCGCGGCACCGTGGATTGCGGTTCTGAACGGTTGCCCGGCCGGGTGCGAGGGGGATTTCATCGGTCAGGCGCTGGTTCCGGTGCTGAATTCACTGGCGGATTGCGCGCGTTGGCAGGGTGCGGCGCGCGCGGCGGGACGGGCGTTGCCGGCGCTGCTGCACGTCGATACCGGCATGAGCCGGCTGGGGCTCGATGCGGGGGAGTGGGCGGCGGTGCTGCGGGATCGTTCGTGTCTCAACGGGATCGAGTTGCAGTTCGTTATGTCGCATCTGGTGTCGGCGGAGGTGGCCGATGCGCCGGAAACCGCGGCGCAGGTGGCGCGGTTTGCCGCGATTGCCGCGGCGATGCCGGACGTGGCGACCAGCCTGGCCAATTCATCGGGGATCTTTCTCGGGGATACGGCGCGGTCCGATCTCGCGCGGCCGGGGGTAGCGCTGTATGGCGGCAACCCGGTACCGGGCCAGCCCAATCCGATGCGCGCGGTGGTAACGCTGGCGGCACCGGTTTTGCAGATCCGGGTGATCGAACCGGGCGAGACGGTCGGGTACAATGGGACCTGGCGGGCGGCGCGCCGCTCGCGGATCGCGACGATCGGGGTGGGCTATGCCGATGGGCTGCCGCGCACCCTTTCGAACCGGCTGACGGCGCGCCATGATGGGCGGGTTGTGCCGTTGGTGGGGCGGGTTTCGATGGATCTAATGACCTTCGATGTGACCGACCTGCCTGACATCGTGCCCGGCGCCATGCTGGACCTGATCGGGCCGGATCATGCGGTCGATGATTTGGCGGCGGAGGCGGGCACCATTGCCTACGAGATCCTGACCAGCTTGGGTCAGCGCTATCGGCGCGTCGCAAAATCGGTATAATCGGATCATGAATTTAGTGCTCGACCCTGTGGCCGCGATCGGCCGGCTTGTGATCAATATTGTTGCCATGCTCGGCGAGTTGGCGGTGTTTACCGCAACCGCCCTGCTCGGCCTGGTGCGGCCGCCGTTTTATGTTCGCAATTTCGGCCGGGCGTTGCTCGATATCGGGTTTTTCAGCCTGCCAGTGGTCGCACTGACGGCGGTGTTCACCGGCATGGTGCTGGCGTTGCAGAGCTATGTCGGGTTTTCCAAATTCGACAGTTCGAGCGTGATTGCGAGCGTGGTGGTGCTGTCCTTGACGCGTGAGCTCGGGCCGGTGCTGGCGGGGCTGATGGTGGCGGGGCGCGCGGGTTCGGCGATGGCCGCCGAGATCAGCACGATGCGGGTGACCGATCAGATCGATGCGCTTTCGACCCTGGCGACCAACCCGATGCGCTATTTGGTCACGCCAAGGTTGCTGGCCGGGTTGATCGCGCTGCCGCTGCTGGTGGCGGTGGCCGATGTGCTCGGCGTGGCCGGCGGGTTTCTGGTATCGACCGCGCGGCTCGGCTTTGATCCGACGGCTTATCTGCAGGATACGCTGACCAGCCTGAGCAGCATCGACGTGATTTCGGGCTTGGTAAAAGCGGCGGTGTTCGGCTTCATCATCGCGCTGATGGGTTGTTTTCATGGCTATCGCTCGCGCGGCGGCGCGCAGGGCGTGGGGGGGGCGACGACCTCGGCGGTGGTGTCTGCCTCGATCCTGATCCTCGCACTCGACTACGTGCTGACGCAGGCGTTTTTCACGCCATGAGTACCGATGTGGAGCCGAAAATCCGGGTGCGCGGATTGAAGAAATCGTTCGGCGCCAAGCGGGTGCTCGATGGTGTGGATCTCGACGTGATGCCGGGGACCGGCATGGTGGTGATCGGCGGTTCTGGTACCGGGAAATCGGTGCTGCTGAAATGCATTCTGGGCATGATCACGCCGGATGCCGGCGAGATTTTCATCGATGGTGAAAATCTGCTGACGATCAAGCCGCGGCGGGCGCGCGAGTTGCGCGAGCAGATCGGCATGTTGTTTCAGAACGGCGCGCTGTTCGACAGCCGTTCGGTCTGGGAGAACGTCGCGTTCGGTCTGCTGGCGCGCGGGCGGGTGAACCGGACCGAGGCGCGGGCGGTAGCGGCCAAGGTGTTGGCGCAGGTGGGGCTCGACGCCAGCGTGGGGGATTTATCGCCCTCGGAACTGTCGGGCGGGATGCAGAAGCGCGTGGCGCTGGCCCGGGCGATTGCGGCGGAACCTTCCATCATGTTTTTCGATGAACCGACCACCGGGCTCGACCCGATCATGGGGGCGGTGATCGACGGGTTGATCATCGACTGCGTCAAGCGGCTGGGTTCGACCTCGATTGCGATTACGCATGATATGGCGAGCGCGGGACGCATCGGCGACCGGATTGCGATGCTGCTGGACGGCAAGATCATCTGGGAGGGTGCGGCCGCTTCGGTGATGGACAGCGGCAACCCGATGGTCGATCAATTCGTGCATGGGCGTAGTGAAGGGCCGATCCGGATGGCGCTGCGCAGGTAAGGGCGCTGCTGCATGATCGGGCTCAGGATTGATTGTTTGAGAGCGATCTTCCCTCGGCCTAATTTTCTGTATTGTTCAATTTGATCGGATCATAATAAAAACCCCCCGGAACATCGTTCCGGAGGGCTCAATAGTCGGTTACAGGTAGCGATTAA
The DNA here is from genome assembly GCF_002282635.1 of Acidiphilium sp. 34-64-41. Taxonomy (NCBI): domain Bacteria; kingdom Pseudomonadati; phylum Pseudomonadota; class Alphaproteobacteria; order Acetobacterales; family Acidocellaceae; genus Acidiphilium; species Acidiphilium sp. 34-64-41. Next base: position 23,861 of record NZ_NCJX01000081.1, read on the forward strand.
GCGATGATGTTACCGCTCTGGGCGCCGCTGATCGATGCTGCATTAACACCAAGGAGCGTAATGTGGGTCCCGTCGGACAGCGTGACCAATGCACCCGGATTACCGTTGAGCGTCGTGCTGGTGATCGACTCGATATTATTGCCGTTCAGGGCGATCAGTTCACTGTTCTTGCCGAAATTGGTGATGACGTCGTTGCCACCGGAATTGCTGGCCGAGCCGAAGAAGTAAACGTTGTTCGAACCAGACATCGTGGAACCGGTCATGGTTGCCGAGCCGGACGAACCGAAGAAGTACTGGGTGCCCGAACCGGAGGCAGACATCACATCAGAGCCAGAGCCTGCCGCGAGGAGGTTGGAACCTGTGACCGAGCTCGCGATCAGAGTTTCGTTTCCGCTGCTCGCGTACAGGTAGTTCGGTGACGTGACGGTGGTCGCACCGTTGGTGCCTGCCGTCAGCGTATCGCCGTTGCCGCCGCCGACGAAATAGACCGCACCACTGCCGCCAACGAGCGAATTGTTACCTGCTGTTCCACCGATCGCTTGAGCACCGCCAGCGCCTGCTGAAAGTGTTGCAGAGCCGTTACCTGCAAACACAGTCGCCGTCGCCGAGCTGCCATTAATGAAATCGATCTTTCCTGCATTTCCCACGGGGGTTCCAGAAAACACCGAAGCCGAACCGCTTGCGACGATCGTGTTACCACCCGTAAACGTTCGTACCGTATCCGATCCACCGCTAACCGTCGCGACGTTCGAGCCCTGCAAATTGAGGGTATCGTTGCCGCCAGCGGCCAGGACCGTGTTGTTGCCGCCTGTGGTCGACAGATTGACATTGGTGGTCGAGCCGAACACGAAGTTGGTGTTCGAGCCGCTGCCGACCAGCGCCAGCGTACCGGGCACATTAGCGATCACATTGCCATAAGCGGCGGCAACCGTGACTGCCGTTACGATGGCAGAACCGCTGTTTACCGTTCCATTGCCGGTGGTGTTCGACAGATTGAGTACATTCGGCGCACCGGCTACGGACGCGCCCTGAGCGGTCGAAACGCCGGTGACAAGGTCATAGTTCGTCAGACCCACGGAGCCCCCAACGATCGAAGTCACCAACGATGTCAACGACGACTGCAAGCCAGACGTTTCAGATGTCGAAAGACCAGAAATAGGTAACGAAACGACGCCAGAAATTGTGCTGCTGTTTGTGCCGCCAACAACCGTTACGGAACTACTCATCGGGATGCCTCCAAAAAACTTAATTTATGGTTTCCAGATAACTGACCCGATGGTGCAAAGCAAGAAAAACTTCAGTGTCATTCGTTAAAAATTCCGTGCCTATCCGGTTAAGTCAGACACCCACTACATGTGGGGTGGACCCATGCTCCCGAATAAAGCTGGGCATAGGTTGGCGCCTCGGCGCCG
>NZ_NCJX01000018.1:0-48707 GCF_002282635.1 Acidiphilium sp. 34-64-41
CTTTGCCCCCTCGACCCCCACTAAGGGCTTAGCCCTTAGAACCCGCTAGTTTTAGGCAAGGGGAGGGCGCTGCCTCGGATTTTCCGTCGATCTGGCCTGTGTCGCCCTCCCCTTGCCTAAAACTAATGGATTTTAAAGGCTCTGCCTTTAACGGGGTCCAGGGGCAGAGCCCCTGGCCTTCCTTGCTCCAAGCGCCCCGGCCACCCGGCCCCACGCGCCGGTATTTTTTGCAGGGCGCGGTGGGGTTTGGTAGGGGGTGGGGATGCGGGATGGGGGTTTTTGGTGAGTGGGTTCAGGGGGTGGCCGGCGGCGTTTGCTTTGCTTGGGCTGGTTTTGTTTACGGCGACGATTGCGTGGTTGGGGTGGGGCGGGGTTTTGCGGGCGATCGACCGGGTGAGTCTGGTTGGGTTTGCGGTGTATTTTGCTGTGCAGCTGGTGGTGATTGCGGGTTTGGCGGGGGCGTGGCGGCTTTTGTTGGATCGGGCGCAGGGCGGGCGGTATTGGCTGTTGTATTATGGGCGGATGGTGCGGGATTCGGCGGGTGAGTTTTTGCCGTTTTCGCATGTGGGCGGGTTTGTGTTGGGTGGGCGGGCGATTGCGTTGGGTGGGGTGAATGTGGCGGCGGCGACGGCTTCGACGCTGGCGGACATTACCGTGGAGTTTCTGGCCGAGCTGGTTTTTATCGCGACGGGTGTTGTGTTGTTGGCGCGGTTGGCGCCGGGCAGTGATTTGCTGGTGCCGGTTGCGGGCGGGCTTGGGGTTGCGGTGTTGGGGGCGGCGGGGTTTTTGCTGGTGCAGCGCGGCGGCGGGCGGGTGTTTCGTGGCCTTGCGATGCGGATTGCCGGGCGTTCGGCGGATGGCGCGGCGGTGCGGCTGGAGCGGTTGCAGGTGGCGATTGATGCGATTTATGCGCGGCCGGGGCGGATTTTTGCGGCGGGGCTGTTGCATCTGGTGTGCTGGTTTGCGGCGGGCGTGACGTCGTATGTGGCGTTTCATGCGTTGGGGACGGCGATCAGTCTGGTTGATGCGTTGACGATCGAGGCGTTGCTGCATGCGATTCTGGCGGCGGGGTTTTTCGTTCCCGGGCGCATTGGGGTGCAGGAGGCGGCTTACAGCCTGTTGGGCACGATTTTCGGGATTCCGCCCGATATTGCGTTGTCGGTCTCGTTGTTGCGGCGGGCGCGGGATGTGATCATTGCGGTACCGGTGTTGCTGGTGTGGCAGGGGATCGAGGCGCGGCGGTTGCATCTGGCGGGCACCGACATTCGTTGAGGCGGGTGCGCCGATGTGCCATAATTCGGGATATTCGCGACGTTGACACTGTTATCAAGGAGCGTGGCCCATGGGATTGCTGGCTATTATCGTGCTCGGTCTGATCGCTGGTTGGATCGCGAGCCTGATCGTTGACAATGCGGGCAAGGGACCGCTGGTGGATATGGTGTTGGGCATTATCGGCGCGCTGGTTGGCGGCTCGATTTTTTCGGCGCTGGGGGCGGCGCCGATCACCGGGTTCAATTTGTACAGCCTGTTCGTTGCGGTGATCGGGTCGGTGGTGGTGCTGGTGGTGTATCACGCGATTTCGGGGCGGCGGCGCCTCTGATTTTGGTATAATTCGACTTAAGGTTGTGTTATCACCGCGTCATGACGGCGCGGTTGCATTCTGATTCGCCTCGGCAGACGATCGGTCGGTTGACCCGGCTGGATGGTCTGCGGGGGATTCTCGCCGTTTATGTGATGCTGGGGCATACGGCGCCGTTCATTCCGTGGCCGCCGATGGTCGGGCGCGTGATTGAAGCGTTGGTCAGCCATGGTCTGGCGGCGGTGAACCTGTTTTTCGCGTTGTCGGGGCTGGTGATCGTGCAGTCGATGGCGCGGTTTGGCGGGCGGGCGCGGGCGTTTCTGGTGGCACGGGCGTGGCGGTTGCTGCCGGTGTATTTCGTTGTGCTGGGGCTGGCGACGGTTGCGCTGGCGTGGCGGTCGCCGTTCGATGTCATGCCGTGGATACGTCCGGGTGATATTGGTTCTATGATCTGGGAGCGGCGACTACCGACATCGTGGCCAGCTCATCTTGCGATGCATCTGGCGCTGTTGCAGGGGATTACGCCGCGCGGGTGGTTGCCTGACCTGCAATTCTCGATGCTCAGCCCGGCCTGGAGTCTTTCGACCGAGTGGCAGTTTTACGTCGTGATCGCTCTGGTGATGCCGCTGGTCGGCAGTGACGATCGGGGGTTGCGGCGGCTGGTGTGGCTGTGTCTGGCGGTGGCGGTGGTCGGGCGGGGTTATGCGGCGGTGATGCCGCTGCATTGGCGGTTCCATCGGGCGTTTCTGCCGAACGAGGCGGCTTATTTCGCGATCGGGATTGCCGCGGCGCGGTTGTGGCGCGGGGGTGCGGGGCTGGTTGGATTCGGCGCGGCGCTGGGGGTGGCCGTGGTGATCGGCGCCAGTCATGGCAGCGGCTTCGCCATGATCGCCAAGGCGTTGCCGCCGCTGGTCTGGGCGGTGATGATCGCGGCCCAGCGCACGCCCGATCATCGGCTGGTCCGGCCGATCGCGCGGTGCCTCGATCATCCGGCCGTGCTGTGGCTGGGGGCGATTTCCTATCCGCTGTATCTGGTCAACGAGCCGGTGGGCCGGACGCTGGCGGTGGTGGTTGGTGGCGCGGCCTTGGGTGATCCGGTGTGGTTTTCGCTGGTGTGGGGGCCGCTGACGCTGGCGGGTTCGGTCGGGCTTGCCGCGGTGCTGCACTATACCGTCGAACGGCGGTGCCTTGATTGGGCGAAAGCGCGGATCAGGCCGCCGGTTGCGGTGACGGCAGCAGCACAGTCGTCGGGTCCGGCGGCGGTTTGACCCAGCCGAGGCTGCCGATCGTGCCGCATTTGCGGCAATTGGCCTGCCAGTCGGCGTGTTTGGTGTCGCAGGCGGCGCAGACCCATGCGCTGCCGGCGGCGGCCATCGCGCGGGCTTCGTGGCGTTGGGCTTCACCGGCGAGATCGGCCGCTTTGGCGGTGCGGGCGAGCAGGGCCTCGCTTTCCGGATGACCGGGATTGGCGCTGGCCAGTTTTTGCGCGGCGCGGGCGCGATCGAGCGGCAGGTTGATCGAGCTCAGGTAGGCGGCGGCGAGATCCGGGTGCGGGGCGGCTTTCCAGCCGGCGACCAGGGCGCGTTTGGCGCGCCACAGATGACCCGCGCGTTCGTGGGCGGCGTAGAGCGCGAGATGGGCCGGGGCGAGAGAAGGGGCGGCGCGGACGGCTTCGCGCGCCCAGTCGATCGCCATGCGTTCGCCCTCGGCGGTGCGGGATGCCATGATCGCGAGGGCGGCGCGGGCCGGCGGGTCGGTCGCGAGGCGTGCGGCATCGGCGTAGCGGTTCTGGTTGAAGGCGAGTTGCACGCGCTGGTCGCGCAGCCACACCGAGTTGGGATAGGCCACGGCGGCTTGGCGGGTCTGGGCTTCGGCTTCGGCCAGGGCGGCGGCATCACCGCCGGCCTGGGTGCGGTGATTGACCAGACCGCGCCAGCCGAGAAACCCGGCGTCCTTGTGGCGGGCCAGGGCGGCGAAATGCCGGTCGGCGGTGGCGTGATCGCCGGTGCGGCGCGCGGTTTCCCCGGCGACGTAGAGGGTGAGTGGTGCGTCGGGCGCCTGGCGCTGGGCGATGCGGGCGTGGTTGGCGGCGGTGCGGTCATCACCGGCGGCCATGGCGGACAGGGCGCGGAGTGAGGCGGCATCGGCATTGTTGCGGCGCGAGAGGTTGCGGCGCGCGGCGACCCGGGCGGGGGTGCGCAGCAGGGCGCGGATGATGCCGGCAAACAGGATGAGAATGAGCACCAGGATGGCGAGCAGCAGGATGGCGATCGGCGTCGAGGCGGTGGCGGCGTAGCTGCCGAAATCGATCGTGATGTGCCCGGGCAGCATCGCGACATACCAGACGGCGCCGAGCACGATCAGGGCGACGATGGCGAAGCCGAATGCGCGCAACATCAGTGCGACCCCGCCGCGCCGGTGGCGGGCGATGCCGCCATGGTGGCCAGGGCGGTGCGCGCCGCGATGAGGTGGTTTGCCTTGGTGATCCAGGGTGCCATGACCGTTGCGGCGCCTTGGGGCAGCGGTTTCAGAGCGGTCAAAGCGGCGGTTAGATCGTTGTGATCGAGGTCGGTCTGCGCGGCGCCGAGGATGCCGGCGGCGCGGCTGCCGACCAGCACGCGGGCGTTGTGGCGGATGGTGACCATGCTTTCCACCCGGCCCTTGACCCGTTGCCAGAAGCCGCCGGATGCGGCGACATCGCCGCCCGCGATGGTGGCTTTGTCGGCGTAGGCGGGGAAGCTGGCCTTGAGGCCGGCGAGGGTGGGTGGTGCTGCGGTCGCGTAGCGGACCAGGGCTTCCGGCGCGTTGGGAATGGTGCCGAGCGGCGCGCCATTTTCCAGCGCGAGGCTGGCCTGGGCGAGTTGTGCGAGCATCTGCGCCTTGGCGACCTGCTTGGGCAGGTCGGCGGCGTTGGTTTGCAGCGTGGCGAGGGCGGCGTGATCGGCCAAGGCGGTGGTCGAGAGCGAGGCGATGCCGGCCTGCATGGTCTTGATCTGGTCGGCCAGGGCAGACGGGATTTTGGGTTCGACCTTGACCTGGGGGGGCGGTGGCGACGGTGCGGGCCGGTTGGCGAGGCCAGCGACTTTGGTGTTGGTCGTTTCCAGCCGGGATTGCAGGGTCGCGACCTCGGATTTCAGGCTGTCGACCTGCTGGGTGAGGGCGGCGATCGTGCTGGTCTGGTCGGATGCGGTGCCCTGGGCGTGAAACAGCCAGGCCTCGCCGGCCGCGAGCAGCAGGAACAGGACGATTCCGGCCACGATCGGGCCGCGATTGTCGGTGCGTTCGGGGGGCGCGGTGGGCGTGATGACCGGATCGTCGATCGGGGTGGTGATCGGGTGATCGACGATGGCTTCGCCTTGCGGCGGCATCGGGTGGTTTTCGGGTTCGCTCATGGCAGTATCGCTAGCATGTGATCCTGATCCGGTGAAATCGCCGCGCGGATGGCGCGGAACGGCAGGCGGGCGAGGGGGGCGGCGGCGGCGGGGCTGATCGCGATGGCGATGGCGCGGCGGAGGGTGCCGGCGAGCGACTCGTGGTCGATCAGGCTGGCGAAGCGGCGGGCGGTGGCGGGGGAAAAGATCATCACGCGGTCGACCGCCTCGGCGGCGAGGGCGGCGATGGCGGCGGCGGAGAGATGTTCGGTGGGGCGTGAGCAGTAGACGACGCGGCGGGTGACGCGAAACCCTGCCGTGCGCAAGGCGGCGGCGAGTTCGAGGCTGTGGCCGGCGCCGCAGGGCAGCACGATGGCGGCGTGCGGCTTGAGTTGCCGGGCGACCAGATCGGCGAGGTCGCGCGCCGTGCCTGAGGCGCTTTCGACGGTGATGAACCCCAGGTCGCGCGCGCGGGCGGCGGTGGCATCGCCCACCGCGAACAGCGGGATGGCGCGCCACGCGGCGGGCAGGCCGGGCAGCGCCTGGGCGCTGGCGATGACGATGGCATCGCAGGTGTATGGCAGGGTGGCGGGCAGGGCTTCGATGTCGAGGCAGGGGGCGAGCACCGGCACGTGGCCGCGGGCGCGCAGCAGATCGGCGGTGGCGGAGCCGCCGGGCTCGGGCCTGGTGACCAGGATCGTCAGCGACTCAGTCAAGAAAAATATCGGATGGGCTGTCGCGCCGGAGGGACGCGCCGAGTTCCTGGCCCAGGCGTTCGGCATCGGCCGCATCGGCGGTTTCGCTGCGTTTGAGCAGGAAGCTGCCATCGGCGCGGGCGGTGAGTCCGGTGAGGTGCAGTGTGCCATCCGGCAGCAGGCGGGCGTAGCCGCCGATCGGGGTGCGGCAGGAACCATCGAGGGCGGCGAGCAGGGCGCGCTCGGCGGTGGCGACGGCTTTGGCTTCCTTGTCCTCGATCATCGCGAGCAGATGGCCGAGGGCCGCGTCTTCCGCGCGCACGGTGATGCCGACGATGCCCTGGCAGGCGGAGGGGACCATCGCTTCCGGGTCGATCGCGGCGGAGACCTCCGACTCGAAGCCGAGGCGGCGCAGGCCGGCGAGGGCGAGCAGGGTGGCGTCGAACTTGCCGGTGCGCGCGGCATCGAGCCGGGTGCGGACGTTGCCGCGCAGCAATTCCATTTTCAGATCGGGCCGGGCGTGGAGCAACTGCGCCTGGCGGCGGACCGAGGAGGTGCCGATGCGGGCGTTGGCGGGCAAAGCGGACCAGATTTCGGCACCGTCCTCGATTTTATATTCATCGGACAGGATCAGCGCGTCGCGGGCGTCTTCGCGCTTCATGGTGCAGGCGAGGATGATGCCCGCGGGGAGGGTGGTTTCCAGGTCTTTCAGGGAGTGGACGGCGAAATCGATTCGCTTGTCGAGCAGCGCCTCGTGGATTTCCTTGGCGAACAGGCCTTTGCCGCCGAGTTCGGCGAGCGGGCGGTCGAGCACCTGATCGCCGGTGGTGCTGATGATCTCGGCGGCGAACGCATCCGGCGCGTAGCCGAGTGCGGGGCAGATTTCGCGGAGTGCGGCCAAGAACATCTCGGTCTGTTTTCGCGCGAGCGGCGAGCCGCGGGTGCCGACCCGCAGGGGCAGGCGGCCGGTGTGGGGGGCGACTTTTGGTGTAGCCGTGGTTTCCTGGTCCATCCTGCTTGCTTTAAAGGATCGGCATGGAAAGAAAAGCCGGAAATATCGGGCATGATGCCGCGGCACTGGTGCTGGGGATCGAGACCTCGTGCGATGAGACGGCGTGCGCCGTGCTCGACGGCGCCGGGGTGGTGCGGGCCGAGCTGGTGGCGAGCCAGATCGCCGATCATGCGCCGTTCGGCGGCGTGGTGCCCGAGATTGCGGCGCGCGCGCATCTGGCGGCGCTGGGGCCGATGGTGGCATCCGTGCTGCGTACGGCCGGGGTGCGGGCGGCTGATGTGAGTGCGGTGGCCGCGACCGTGGGGCCGGGCTTGATCGGCGGGCTGATCATCGGCGGCGGTTTTGCCAAGGGCATGGCGCTCGCCACCGGGGCGGATTTCTATGCGATCAATCACCTCGAGGCGCATGCGCTGACCGCGCGGTTGCCGGGGCTTTCGGCGGTGGCGCCGGCATTTCCTTATGTGTTGCTGCTGGTTTCGGGAGGGCATACCGCGTTGATCGCGGTGGAGGGGGTCGGGCGGTATCGCCAGCTTGGCACCACGCTCGATGACGCGGCGGGCGAGGCGTTCGACAAGGTGGCGAAGCTGCTGGGGCTCGCCTATCCGGGCGGACCGGCGCTGGAGTTGCTGGCGGCCGAAGGCGATGCGGCGCGGTTTGCGCTGCCGCGCCCGATGCTGGGGCGGGAAGGGTGTGATTTCTCGTTTTCTGGACTGAAGACGGCGGTGGCGCAGCTGGTCGCCGCACGGCCGGCGGGTGCGCTCGATCGTGATGATGCGGCGGCTATCGCGGCTTCGTTTCAGGCCGCGGTGGTGGCGACCATGGCGGATCGGCTCGCGCATGCGCTGGCGATGATGCCATCGGCCAGCGGCGTGGTGGTGGCGGGCGGGGTTGCGGCCAATCAGGCGATTCGCACGGGATTGCGGGCGGTTGCCGCGCGCACCGGCCATGCGCTGTTCGCACCACCCTTGCGCCTGTGCACCGACAACGCGACGATGGTGGCCTGGGCCGCGATCGAGCGGGCGCGCGCCGGGCTGGGGCCGGATGCGCTCGCGACGCCGTGCCGGCCGCGCTGGCCGCTCGATGTGACAGCGCAAAGTTTCATTGCAGGGAGGCGCGTTTCCGTGTCAGTCTGATCGGCAAGACAACGAGAGGTAGTCCCTGATGAACAACACGCCGGTGCAGGATCGACCCGATCAAACCCAGCGCACGAAGAAAATGCTCTCCAACGATCCGCCGCCGCTCGCCCCGATCCGCACCAGCCAGGACTGGCGTGAGGCGATCGTCGCCAAGCTGATCTATGGGGTCGGCAAGAACGTGGTGACGGCAAACGACCGGGATTGGTTCGTCGCACTCGCGCTGGCGCTGCGCGACCGGGTGGTGGAGCGCTGGATTGCCAGCACTAACAAAATCTACGAGCGCGGCCATAAGCGGGTGTATTACCTTTCGCTCGAGTTTCTGATCGGGCGGCTGATGTTCGACACGTTGACCAATCTCGGCATGGTCGATGTGACGCGCGCGGCACTCGCGGAACTCGGCGTCGATCTGGACCGGGTGCGGGACGCCGAGCCCGATGCCGCGCTCGGCAACGGCGGGTTGGGGCGCCTCGCGGCGTGTTTCATGGAGAGCATGGCGACGCTTTCGATCCCCGGCTACGGCTATGGTATTCGTTACAATAACGGATTGTTCAAGCAGGCGATCGATGATGGCCGCCAGCTGGAATTTCCGGAAGATTGGCTCGCGGTCGGCAACCCCTGGGAGTTCGAGCGGCCGGAAGTTGCGTATGACATCGGGTTCGGCGGGCATGTCGAAGCGGTGCGCGACGAGGAGGGCGAGGTTCGGCACGTCTGGCATCCGGGCGAGGTGGTGCGCGCGGTGGCGTATGATACGCCGGTGGTCGGCTGGCGCGGCCGGCATGTGAATTCGTTGCGCCTGTGGTCGGCCCGCGCGGTCGATCCGCTGCAACTCGAAACCTTCAACGCGGGCGATTACGTCGGCGCGCTGGCGCAGGACGTGCGCGCGCAATCGATCTCGCGGGTGCTCTACCCATCGGATGCGACGGCGGCGGGGCAGGAATTGCGGCTGCGCCAGGAGTATTTTTTCGCGGCCGCCTCGTTGCAGGACATGCTGCGCCGGCACATCACGCAGTTCAAGGATCTGCGCCTCCTGCCTGACAAGGTTGCGATTCAGCTCAACGACACGCATCCCTCGATTGCGGTTGCCGAGTTGATGCGTCTGCTGGTTGATGAGCACGGGCTCGAATGGGCCGAGGCGTGGGAGATCACGAAAGGAACGTTTTCGTACACCAACCACACGCTGCTACCCGAGGCGCTGGAGACCTGGCCGGTGCCGCTGATGGAGCGGATGCTGCCGCGCCAGATGCAGATTATCTATCTGATCAATGCCGATCACCTGGAACAGGTCCGCATGCTCGGCATGGGCAGCGATGATAAACTCGCGGGCCTGTCGCTGATCGATGAAACGCATGGCCGGCGGGTGCGGATGGGCACGCTCGCGTTCATCGGGTCGCACCGGATCAACGGTGTTTCGGCGCTGCACACGGATTTGATGCGCGAGACGGTGTTTGCCGATCTGCACAAGATGTTTCCCGAGCGGATCACCAATGTCACCAACGGCATCACGTTCCGGCGCTGGCTGTATGAAGCCAATCCGGGCCTGACGCGATTGCTGGTCGAGGCGCTGGGCGAGCATGTGTGCGATGACCCGGCGGAACTTGTGGCGCTGCGCGATCTGGCTTCGGATGCCGGGTTTCGCAATCGTTTGATCGCGTGCCGGCGCAACCATAAAATTATACTTTCGAAATGGGTGCGCGACCGGATGCGGATCAAGCTCGATCCGGATGCGATGTTCGATATCCATGTCAAACGCATCCATGAATACAAGCGGCAATTGCTCAATATTCTGGAAACCATCGCGCTGTACGATGCGATCCGCGCGCGGCCTTCGGCCGGGTGGGTGCCGCGGGTCAAGATTTTCGCGGGCAAGGCGGCGGCGAGCTATCATCAGGCGAAACTCATCATCAAGCTGGTCAACGACGTCGCCAAGGTGATCAACAGCGACCCCACGGTGCGCGGTCTGCTGAAGGTCGTGTTTATGCCGAATTTCAATGTCAGCCTGGCCGAGATGATCATTCCGGCGGCCGATCTTTCCGAGCAGATCTCGACCGCCGGCATGGAGGCATCGGGCACCGGCAACATGAAATTCGCCCTGAACGGCGCCTTGACGATCGGCACGCTCGATGGTGCCAATGTTGAAATCCGCGATCATGTCGGTGATGACAACATCTTTATCTTCGGCCTCACCGCCGCCGAAGTGGCCGATCGCAAGCGTGACGGCTGGCGGCCGCATCATTCGATTTCGGCATCACCCGCGCTGGCCGAGGTGATCGACGCCGTGTGGTCGGGCGTGTTCTCGCCCGATGATGCCAGCCGGTTTCACCCGCTGGTGCATGAACTGCGCGGCGATGACCGGTTTCTGGTGACCGCCGATTTCGATTCCTACGCGCAGGCGCAACGCCGGGTCGATCGGTTGTGGGGCGACCAGGAAGCGTGGTGGCGTGCATCGATCATGAATACCGCGGGCATGGCGTATTTTTCATCCGATCGCGCGATCGGTGATTACGCGCGCAACATCTGGCGCACGACCGGTCTGGAGACCACATGAGCAGGGCATAATCACAAACCCGACCGGTAAACCCGGCGGGTGCCACGGGAAGGAACATCGCCATGAACAATCGAGACAGCCTCAACAAACCGCTATCGCGCAATGCGATGGCGTATGTTCTGGCCGGGGGCCGGGGCTCGCGGCTGCATGACCTGACCGACAAGCGGGCGAAGCCGGCGGTGCATTTCGGGGGTAAATGGCGGATCATCGATTTCGCGCTGTCGAACGCGCTGAACTCGGGGATCCGCCATATCGGTGTTGCGACACAGTATAAAGCGCATAGTCTGATCCGACATTTGCAGTTGGGTTGGACGTTCTTTCGGCGCGAACGCAATGAAAGCTTCGACATATTACCGGCAAGCCAGCGGGTTTCCGAGAATAGCTGGTATCTGGGTACTGCCGATGCCGTGTATCAGAATATCGAAATCATCGAGAGCATCGCGCCCGCGCATATCATTATTTTGGCCGGTGATCATATTTATAAAATGGACTACGAAGTTCTTCTGCAACAACACGTCGCCCAGCAGGCAGATGTGACGGTTGCCTGCGTCGAAGTGCCGTTGGCCGAGGCGAGCGGCTTTGGTGTGATGCACACCGATGCGAACGACCGGATCATCGATTTCCTCGAAAAACCGGCCGATCCGCCGCCGATGCCGGGGCGCAGCGATGTCGCGCTCGCCAGCATGGGCATCTATGTGTTCGACACCAAATTCCTGTTCGACGAACTGCGGCGCGATGCGGCCAACCCGGATTCCGAACATGATTTCGGCAAGGACATCATCCCCGGGCTGGTGCGCAACGGGCGGGCCATGGCGCATCATTTCTCGCGTTCCTGCGTGCGTTCGAGCAAGGAGGCGGAGCCGTATTGGCGCGATGTCGGCACGGTCGATGCGTATTGGGAGGCCAATATCGACCTCACCGATTTCGTGCCTTCGCTCGACATCTATGACCAAAGCTGGCCGATCTGGACCTATACCGAAGGCACGCCGCCCGCCAAATTCATTCATGACGAAGATGGCAGGCGGGGCCTTGCGGTTTCATCGTTGGTGTGCGGCGGCTGCGTGGTTTCGGGGGCGGCGCTGCGGCGCAGCCTTTTGTTCACCGGGGTGCGGGTGAATTCGTTTTCGCAGGTCACGGCAGCGGTGCTGTTGCCGGATGTCGATGTCGGGCGGTACGCGCGCCTGACCAATGTGGTGATCGACCGCGGCGTGCGCATCCCCGAAGGCCTGGTGGTCGGGGAGAACGCCGTCGAGGACGCGCTGCGGTTTCGAAGGACCGACAAAGGCGTTTGCCTGATCACCCAGGCGATGATCGATCGGCTGGATACCCACTAGTGCTCAAGGTCCTGTCGGTCGGTTCGGAGATCTATCCGCTGGTGAAAACCGGCGGGCTGGCCGATGTGATGGGCGCGTTGCCGGGCGCATTGGCGCGCGAGGGCGTCGCCATGCGGGCCCTGGTGCCGGGTTATCCCGCCGTGATGGCCGCGCTGGCAGAGGCCGAGACGGTGCTGTCGATCGCGGATTTATTCGGCGGGCCGGCGCGGGTGGTGGCGGGTGAGCCTGACGGATTGCCGATGTTCGCGCTCGATGCGCCGCATTTGTTCGCCCGGCCCGGCAACCCGTATCTCGCCTCCAACGGCGCCGACTGGCCGGACAACGCACAACGCTTTGCCGCACTCTGCCGCGCCGGCGTGCTGATTGCGCAAGGTGCCATCGCCGGCTTCGTGCCCGATGTGGTGCACGCGCACGACTGGCAGGCGGGATTGCTGCCCGCCTATCTGCACTACGCCGGCGGCGGCCCGCCTTGTGTGATGACGGTGCATAATCTGGCCTATCAGGGGCAGTTTCCCGCCGATCTACTCGGCGCGCTCGGGCTGCCGGCGTCGGCCTACGCGATCGATGGTGTCGAATACTACGGCAGCATCGGGTTTCTGAAGGCGGGCCTGCAGTTTGCCGATGCGATCACCACCGTCTCGCCGCGCTACGCGGTCGAGATTGCAACACCCGAAGGCGGCATGGGCCTCGATGGGTTGATCCGCGCCCGGGCCGGCGTGATGCACGGCATTCTGAACGGGCTCGATACCATCGCCTGGAACCCGGCGCGCGACCCCTTGCTGGTCGCACCCTTCGGACCCGGCGATCTGTCACCGCGCGGCACGAACAAATCGGCGCTGCAGGCACGCATGGGGCTGGATGCGCGGCCAGACGCGCTGCTGTTCGGCGTGGTCAGCCGCTTGGCCGGGCAGAAGGGGATCGACCTGATCATCGAGGCCTTGCCGCTGCTCACAGCACTCGGCGCGCAACTCGCGGTGCTGGGCAGCGGTGAGCCCGCGCTCGAGGCCGGGTTGCGCGCGGCCATGGCGCGCTGGCCCGGATCGGTCGCCGCGGTCATCGGCTTCGAGGAACGATTGTCGCACCTGATCCAGGGCGGCGCCGACGCCATCCTGGTGCCGTCACGCTTCGAACCATGCGGTCTGACCCAGCTCGCCGCACAACACTACGGCGCCATCCCGGTGGTTTCACTCGTCGGCGGCCTGGTCGATACCGTGATCGACGCCAACCCCGCCGCGCTCGGCGCCGGTGTGGCAACCGGCATCCAGTTCGGCCCCGTCACCACCAACGGCCTCGCCGACGGACTGCGCCGCGCCGCAGCCCTGTTCGCCGATCAGCCCCGCTGGCAACAAATGCAAACCAACGCCATGACACTCGACGTCTCCTGGACCCACCCCGCCAAACACTACGCCACCCTGTACCACGCTCTGGTGCTCGAATAACGCCCGGCTTGGGTGGGTGTGCCGGTGAGGAAGTAAGGCGGGGGGCTTTGCCCCCTCGACCCCCACTAAGGGCCGAGCCCTTAGAACCCGCTAGTTTTAGGTAAGGGGAGGGCGACCCAGGCCAGATCAGTTGAACCACCGAGGCAGCGCCCTCCCCTTACCTAAAACTAATGGATTTTAAAGGCTCCGCCTTTAACGGGGTCCAGGGGCAGAGCCCCTGGCCTTGCTTCCTCACCGGCGCCACCACCCAAGCTGGGCGTTATTCGGCAGGCATGGTGGTGATGCGGCGGGCGCGGCGTTTGCCGAAGCCGCCGAGGGCCAGGTAGATGACCGGCGTGGTGTAGAGGGTCAGGGCTTGGCAGACGATCAGGCCGCCGATGACGGCGATGCCGAGGGGGCGGCGGAGTTGTTCGCCGGTGCCGACGGCGAAGGCGAGCGGCAGGGCGCCGAGCATGGCGGCGATGGTGGTCATCATGATCGGGCGGAAGCGTTCGATGCAGGCGGCGCGGATGGCTTGTTGGGGTGTCATGCCGCCTTCGCGTTCGGCGTTGAGGGCGAAATCGACCAGCATGATGCCGTTTTTTTTCACGATACCCATCAGCAGGAAGACGCCGATGACGCCGATGACCGAGAGGGGTGTGCCGGTGATCAGCAAAGCGAGCAGGGCGCCGACGCCGGCGGAGGGCAGGGTGGAGAGGATGGTGAGGGGCTGGGTCAGGCTTTCGTAGAGCACGCCGAGCACGATGTAGATGGCGACGAGTGCGGCGGCGATCAGCAGGGGTTCTTTTTCGATCGATGCGAGGAAGTATTTCGCGTTGCCGCCGAACTGGATTTTGACGGTATCGGGCAGCGGCATCGAGGCGATGGCGGCTTTGACCTGGGCGATTGCGGGGCCGAGCGAGGCGCCTTTGCCGACGTTGAAGCTGATGGTCCCGGCGGGTTCGCCATCGAGATGGGTAACGGAGAGCGGTGCGGTGGTGCGGCTGTAGGTTGCGACCTGATCGAGCGGGACGGGGCCTTTCGAGCCGTTGACGAAGAGGTGGCTGAGGTCGCTGGGTGCGCGGTCGAGCCTGGCTGGAACTTTCATGACGACTTCGTACTGGTTTTGCGCTTGATAGATGCGCGAGACCTGTTGTTGGGCGTAGGCGTTTTGCAGGACCCCGTCGATCGCGGCGATGGATACGCCGAGGCGGGCGGCGGCGTTGCGGTTGATGTCGATCATGATTTCGGTCTGGGCCTTGTCCTGATCGGTGCCGATATTGTTGATCGATTTCAGGGTGCGGAGTTTGGCTTCGATCTGGCGGGTCACGGCATCGAGTTCATCGAGCGAGGAGTCGACCACGGAGAAGCTGTATTCGCCGCCGTTTGATTGGCCGCCGAAAAATATGTCCTGGGCCACCTGCATGTTGGTGGTGATGCCGGGAATCCGGGCGAGTTTTTTCTGCAGGCGCAGGATGACGTTTTGTGCGGAGATCGAGCGGTCCGACAGGGGTTTCAGCCCGATGAACATGGTGCCGCGGTTTGCGGTGGAGAAGCCATTGGCGACGCCGATGCGTGAACTGACGGTTGCGACCGCGTTGTCCTGCCGCACGATTTTGACGACGCGGGCTTCGAGCCGTTGCATGCGGTTGAACGAGACATCGGTGGGGGCCAGGGTTTGCGCGATGATCAGGCCGCTGTCTTCCTCGGGGATGAAGGATTTCGGTACCTTGATGTAGAGAAAGATGGTGAGGACCAAAGTGAGCGCGAAGCTGATCAGCATCAGCCAGCGGTGGCGGAGCGCCCAGTCGAGGCTGCGCGCGTAGGCTTCCAGGGTGTTGTGGTATGCGCGGTCGATGCCGCGGGCGAGGCGGGAGTCGCGGCCGATGGTGGAGGTGCGGCCCATGAAATGGGCGCAGATCATCGGCGTGACGGTGAGCGAGATGACGCCGGAAATCACGATCGCGACCGAGAGGGTCATTGCAAATTCGTAGAACAGGCTGCCGATGATGCCGCCCATCAGGGTGAGCGGCAGGAACACGACGACGAGCGATACGGTGATCGAGAACACGGTGAAGCCGATCTGGCGCGCGCCGACCAGGGCGGCTTCGATGCCGGACAGCCCGCGTTCGTGCTGGGCGACGATGTTTTCGATCATGACGATCGCATCGTCGACCACGAAGCCGACGCAGATGGTCAGGGCGAGGAGTGAGAAATTATCGAGCGAGAATCCCATCGCCCACATGACGGCGACGGTGCCGGCGAGGGAGAGCGGCACGGTGACGCCGGCGGCGATGGTGGGTGTGAGGCGGCGCATGAACAGCGTGACGACGGCGAGCACCAGCACGATGGTGATCAGCAGGGTCAACTGGATATCGGCGACGCTGGCGCGGATGGTGGTGGTGCGATCGGTCAGGACGGTGAGTTTGACCGAGGGCGGCAGGAATTTGCGGACTTCGGGCAGCAGCGCCTTGATGCCTTCGACGGTCTTGATCACGTTGGCCTGGGCGGTCTTGGTGATTTCGATGGTGATGGCGGGGTGGCCATCGGCCGAGGCGGCGAGTTGGGTGTTGGCCACGCTGTCGACCACCGAGGCGACATCCGACAGGCGCAGCATGGCGCCGGATTTCGATTTCAGGACGATGCGGCCATATTCGGCGGCGGTGTGCAACTGCCCGTTGGTCGCGATGATCGAGGCGGTGCGCTTGCCTTGCAGCACGCCGATCGGCTCGATTTCATTAGCACTTCGGACTGAATTATAGACATCCGTGCTGGTCAGCCCGGCCGCGGCGAGGGCCTGGGTGTTGAGGCGGATGCGCACGGCCGGCGAGCCGCCGCCGTAGAGGTTGACCTGGGCGACGCCGGGGATTTGCGCGAGGCGCTGATCGAGCGTGGTGTCGGCAATGTTGTAGATATTGCCGAGGCTCATGGTTTTCGATGACAGCGCGATGGTCATCACCGGGCGGGATGCCGGGTTGAACTCCTTGTAAAACGGCCGGCTGGGCATGGCCGAGGGCAGGTTGGGCAGGGCCGCGTTGATGGCGGCCTGCACGGCGTGGGCATCGGCGGTGATGCTGGTGCCGGTATCGAACAGCAGGATGACCGAGGCTGAACCGGTGGAGTTGATCGAGCGGACATCATCGATGCCGGGGATAGTACCCAGCGTGTGTTCGAGCGGCGAGGCGATGGTGCTTGCCATGATGCTGGGCGAGGCGCCGGGTTCGGAGGCGAACACCACGATCGCGGGGATCGGGATGCTGGGGACGGCGGCGACCGGTAATTGGAAATAGGCCAGCGTGCCCGCGATCAGAATGCCCAAAGCGAGTAGGGCGGTGCCGATCGGCCGGCGGATGAAGGGGTCGGAAAACCCCATCGCTATTCGGCCGGAACGGGCGTCGCGCTGCGGCTGCGGCGCGCGGTGGGGCGCAGCCGTTCCATCGCGAGGTAGACCACCGGCGTGGTGAACAGCGTGAGCAGCTGGCTGACCAGCAGGCCGCCGATGATGGCGATGCCGAGCGGTGCGCGCAGTTCGGAGCCGGCGCCGCCTTCGAGCACCAGCGGCACCGCGCCGAACAGGGCGGCCATGGTCGTCATCATGATCGGGCGGAAGCGCAGGATGGCGGCTTCCATGATCGCGGCTTCGGGGGTGAGGCCGCGGTCGCGTTCGGCCTCGATCGCGAAATCGACCATGATGATGCCGTTCTTTTTCACGATGCCCATCAGCAGCACGATGCCGACCAGGGCGACCAGGGTGAATTCGGTGCCGGTGAGCATGAGGGCAAGCAGCGCGCCGATGCCGGCGGAGGGCAGGGTGGATAGAATTGTGACCGGGTGGATCACGGATTCATAGAGCACGCCGAGCACGATATAGATGACGACGAGGGCGGCGGCGATCAGCCAGGGTTCCTCGGAGAGGGCGGTCTGGAATTCGGCGGCGGCGCCGGAGAAGGTGCCGCTGATGGTCTGCGGCACACCGAGCGCCTGCTGGGCCTTGGCAATCGCGGTCTCGGCGCTGCCCAGCGAGGCGCCGTTGGCCAGGTTGAAACTCAGCGTCACCGAGGGGAACTGGTCTTCGCGGGTGATCGCGAGGGGGCCGAATTTCCGCTGGATGGTGGCGACCTGGAGCAGCGGCACCTGCGATGCGACGGCGGTGGTGCTCGCCGTGCTGGTGCTGGCGTTGCTCGAACCGCTGGTGGTGGTGCCGCTGGTCGCGCCGAGCGTGGTGGTGCTGTTGCCGCTGACCGACCCACCCGGGCCGAGGGCGGCGCTGCTGCTGCTGGTGGTCAGGCTGCCGGTCGGCAGGAACAGGTTGGCGAGTGCCTGCGGCGAGGCGGCATAGCCTGGATCGACGCCGAGGATGACGCGGTACTGCGCGTTCTGGGTATAGATGGTCGAGATCTGGCGCTGGCCGAACGCGTCGTACAATGTGGCTTCGATTGTCGCCATGCTGATACCGAGGCGCGATGCCGCGGCGCGATTGACATCGACATAGGTCTCCAGCCCCTGGTTCTGCTGATCGCTCGCCAGATCGGCGATCTGGGGCAGTTGTTTCAGCGCGGCCTCGATTTTGGTGGTCCAGGTATCAAGCTCGGCCTGGTCAGTATCGGTCAGGGTGTATTGGTACTGGGTCGGTGAAATGCGCGAGGACAGCGTGATGTCCTGCACCGGCTGCATATAGATGCTGAACCCCGGAATGCCGGTGAGCGAGGCTTGCAACTGGCGCATGACGGTGCCGATGCCCGGCCGCGTGCCGAACGGTTTGAGGCTGATGTTCAGCCGCCCGGTGTTCGGCGTCGGGTTGGTCAGGCCCGAGCCGAGCAGCGAGGTGACGCCGGCGACCGCCTTGTTGTGCAGGATGATGCCGATCGCCTTTGTCTGGAGCGTGTTCATCGCATCGAGCGAGACGCTCTGCCCGGCCTCGGTCACCGCGACGATGGCGCCGGTGTCTTCCTGCGGCAGCAGCGCCTTGGGGATCACCACGAACAGCAAGCCGGTGATCACCACGGTCGCGGCGAACACCAGCATCATGAAACGCTGGTGCGCGAGGCTCCAGTTCAGGCCGCGCTGGTAGGAATTGCGCACGCGCAGCAGCACCGCCTCGGCACCGCGGGCAATCCGTCCCGGCCGGGCATCGCTGCCGGGGCGCAGCAAGCGGGCGCTCATCATCGGTGTCAGGGTGAGCGAGATCACCGCCGAGATCACCACCGCGACCGCGAGGGTCACCGCGAATTCCGAGAACAGCCGGCCGATCACGCCGGGCATGAACAGCAGCGGGATGAACACCGCGACCAGCGAGATGGTGAGCGAGACGATGGTGAAGCCGATCTGGCGCGATCCGAGGTAGGCCGCGCGCATCGGTGGCTCGCCGGCCTCGATGAAGCGGACGATGTTCTCGATCATGACGATGGCATCGTCGACCACGAAACCCGATGCGACGGTGAGCGCCATCAGCGACAGATTATCGAGCTGATAGCCAAGCTCGCTCATCACCGCGAAGGTCGCAACGATCGAGAGTGGCAGCGCGATCGCGGGGATCAGCACCGCGCGCGGGTTGGGCAGGAACAGAAAGATCACCAGCACCACCAGCAGGGCCGAGGTGAGCAGGGTGATCTGCACGTCGTTGACCGAGGCCTTGATGGTGCCGGTGCGGTTCGCGACGATCTGCAGCTTGATGCCGGGCGGCAGGTCCTTGCCCAGATCGCTCAGCGCGGATTGCACGTTCTGCACCGTGCTCACGATATTGGCGCCGGGCTGGCGCTCGATATCGATCACCACCGCCGGCGTGTTGTTGTAGCTCGCGATCTGCTGGTTGTTTTCCAGCCCCTCGGTCACCGAACCGACCGCCGAAAGCCGGACCGGTGCCTTGTTCTGATAGGCGATGATGACGTTGCGATATTGCGCGGGGTCGGTGATCTGGTCGTTGGCGCCGAGCGTGTAGGATTGGTCGGTGCCGTTGAACGCGCCTTTGGCACCGCTCTGATTCGCGTTGGCGATCGCGTTGCGGACGTCTTCGAGCGAAATACCGTAGGCCGCGAGGCGCGCGGGATTGACGTTGATGCGGATCGCCTTGGTCATGCCGCCTTCGACCGAGACATTGCCGACGCCGCTGATCTCGGACAGTTTCGGTACGATCTGCGTCTGGGCGGCGTTGGCGATGGTGTAGATCGGCACGGTTTTCGAGGTGAGCGCCAAAGTGATGATCGGCGCATCGGCCGGGTTCACCTCGGTATAGGTCGGCGGATACTGCAAATTGGGCGGCAGCGTGCCGGAGGCGGCGTTGATCGCGGCCTGCACGTTCTGCGCGGCGGTATCGAGCGAAACCGACAGGTCGAACCGCAGGGTGATCGCGCTGGTGCCCTGGCTCGAGATCGAACTCATCGAGGCGAGACCGGCGATTTCGCCGAACTGGCGTTCGAGCGGGGCGGTCAGCAGTTTCGATGCGGTATCGGGCGAGGCGCCGGGCAGTTTGGTGACCACCTGGATGGTCGGGAAATCGACCTGCGGCAGCGAGGAGACCGGCAGGGCATTGTAGCCGAGCACCCCGAGCAGGAAAATCGCGATCGCCAGCAGCGTGGTCGCGACCGGCCGGCCGATGAACGGGGCCGAGATGTTCACGCGGCGCCGGCCTTGGGGGCTGCGACGATCTTGATTTTGGCACCATCCTTCAGGCGCGAATTGCCTTCGGTGACGACCTGATCGCCGGCTGCCAGACCCTTGGCGACCACGACGAGTTGTTCGGTTTCGTAGCCGATGGTGATCGGCTGATCGACCACGGTGGCGTCTTTATGCCCGGCCGCGGCGGGCTTGACCAGGAACACGAAACTGCCGCTCGGCCCCTGCTGCACCGCGACCGGCGGCACCGTGACCGCGTTGGAAATGTTGCGCACCAGCGTGCGCACGTTCACGTAGGACCCCGGCCAGAGCGCGAGTTTGGGGTTGGGGAATTTGCCCTTCAGGGTGAGTGTGCCGGTGTTGGCGTTCACCGTATTGTCGAGCACCGACAACGTGCCGTGGTCGAGCACGGTCGCGGTTTGCGGATCGCCCTCGGCAGTCGCGACCAGCGGTACGGCCGCGCCGCCCTGCATTGCTGTGGTGATCTGCGGCAGATCCTGCTGCGGCAGGCTGAACTGCACCGACACCGGTTGCAGCGTGTTGATCACGACGATGCCGTTGGTGAGGTTGGGATTGACGATATTGCCTGCGTTGACCTGCAGAATGCCGGTCAGGCCGGAAATCGGCGCCTTGATTTTCGTATAGCCCAGGTTGATCAGGTCGGTCTCGATCGCGGCCTGATCCTGCTTGACCAGGGCGCGGTCTTCGGCGGCGGTGGCGGTCGCGGTCGCGGCCTGTTGTTTCGAGGTGTAGTTCTGCGCCACCAGCGAGGCGTATTGCCGCGCCTGCAATTCGGCGTTGAGCAGGCTTGCCTTGTCCTGCGCCAGTTTTGCCTTCGCCTGATCGAGGGTTGCCTGATACGGGGCCGGGTCGATCTCGGCGATTTCCTGGCCTTGCTGGACGAACTGGCCTTCGTGGAACAGCACTTTTTTCAGCGGCCCGGTGATCATCGGCTGCACCGTCACGGTGCGGTACGGCACGACGGTGCCCAGCGCATCCAGGTACACCGGCACGGTCCGCACGACCGATTTTGCGACCTCGACGGGGATGGCGGTCGAGGCGACATGCTTCTTTTTGGTGCCGCCGCCTTGCAGCCGGATCACCACCACGGCGACCAGCACCAGCACCACCACGACGGCAATTATCGTTCCGCGCCGCTTCGCCATGATCATCGAACCTCGTTTTTCGGCACAACCCAGCCGCCGCCCATCGCCTTGTACAAATTCACCGCCGCATCGAGCCGCGTCAGCCGCGCCTGTTCGAGCGTGTTCTGATCCGACAGCAGGGTTTGCTCGGCGTTCAGCACGGTGCTGACATCGACCACGCCGGCCTGCAACTGCGCGCGCGCGCCATCGAGGGCGGATTGCGCGCGCTGCACCGCAATCCGCTGCAGATGCTCCTGGTCGGTCGCGTAATGCAGCGCGGTCATCGCGGTTTCGACATCGGTGAACGCCTGCACCACCGCCTGCTCGTATTTCGCGACATCCTCGCGATAGGTCGCGCGATCGACGCCGAGGGTGCCGGTGAGTGCGCCGCCCTCAAAGATCGGCTGGCTCAGCGATGTCGCGGCCGAGAGCAGCAGCGAGCCGGGGTTGAGCAGCGTGTTCAGCGCCGTGCTCTGCCACCCGGCCGAACCGGTCAGGCTGATCGCGGGAAAGAACGCGGCAATCGCGCCGCGCACCGTGGCGTTGGCACCGATCAGCGTCGCTTCCGCGGCCGCGACATCGGGCCGGCGGGTCAGCAGCGCCGAGGGCACGCCGGGGCGGAGCGGCGGGATTGTGATATCGTTCAGCGAACCGCCGTGCACGCGCAAAAACTCCGGTGCCTGACCTGTCAGAATCCCCAGCCCCAGAGCCTGCTGGCGCAGTTCCGAGACCAGATTGGGGATCGTCGCGCGCTCCGAGGCCACCAGCGCCGCCTGCTGTGCGACGGTCGGCTGATCGACCACGCCGGCATGGAACTCGGCGTTCAACTGATTGAGCAGGCCCTGCGCGGCGTCGAGATTGTGGTGCGCGATCGCCAGCTCGTCCTGATAGGCGAGCACCTGGAAATAGGTGGTCGCGACCGCGGCTTCCTCGGTCAGCGCCACCGTGGCGGCATTGAACTGGGCGGCGGCGGCGTTCGCCTGGGCGGCGCGCAGCGCATCGTAATTCTTGCCCCAGAAATCGAGCTGATACGACGCCTGGAAATTTGCCGAATAATTATGGGTGGTCGAATTCTTGTTCGAGCCGAGGCCGCCGAATTGCGAAAACGACGAGCGTGACGATGCCCCGGCCGCACCGGAGCCGGCCTGCTGGAAATTGCCGCTGCCGGCACCGGTGATGGTCGGCAGCAATGACGATCCGGACACCTCGATCTGGGCGTTGGCCGCTTCGAGCTGATCGATCGCCTCGACCACTGAAAAATTGTGCAGTTTTGCGGCGGCGACCAGCGTATCGAGTTCCGATGAGCCGAAATTGTGCCACCAGCCGGGTTTCGGCCAGGCGGGTTGGGCTGTGGCAGGCGAGACGAATGCGGTCGGGACCGGGGTTTTCGGCGCGTGGAACGCGGGGCCGACCACGCAGCCCGCGAGCAGCAGCGGGGCGGCGAGCACAGCGAGCCTGTCAGGGCGCCGGATCATGGAGGTCATCAGTCGCGGCTTCCGGCGGTCAGGGCGTGAGCGGGGCGGTTCAGCATAGGTGCCGGCTCATATCGACCAATTGTAACAGCCGCATTGCGCCGAGTCCGCGAACGACGGTTCACGGATGCCATACCAGCTCGGCTGGGGCCGGGCTGTTAGGGTCGTAGATTATCCAGGTGCCGTTCATCAGCGAGCGTCCGGTCAGGGCCAGAATGAACGCCCAATGGCTGACCACGATGGTCTCACGCCAGTCGGGTCGGGCGGCCATCTGCGCCCGGAATTGCGCCGCGCGTTCGATCACCGAGGCCTCCGGCTCGAACCCGCCGGGCCACCAGGGGTCGGGCAGATGCGCGAAATCGTGATCGGGAAACCGCGCGCCGAGCGCATCCGGGCTGGTGCCGATGTCGCAGCTGAAGGCGTAGCGCTCGCGAATCAGCGGATCGATCTCGATCGTCAGGGGGCGGCTCGCGATGATCGGTGCGGCGGTTTGCAGCGTGCGGGTGTAGGGCGAGACGATCATGCGGGTCAGTGTTGTCTCGGCGAGCGCCGCGGCGGCGGCTTCTGCCTGGGCTTGGCCGGCCGGGGTCAGCTGCGGATCCTCGATTCCCGGATCGCGCCGGGTTGCGCTGAAATGCAGGTTGAATTCGCTTTGGCCATGGCGGAGCAGGATCATGCACGATCGATACATGGCCGCGCGTGCCGCGGCAAACGGCGTGACGGTTGCGGCATCGCGCCGCACGGCCTATCACCACCAACCGGGTTGCGTCCCGAATAAGGTGCTTATCAGCCATGTATGACGGATTTCCGATCGACCTCGTTCTGCTCGCCCTGGTGGCGGGCTTCCTGGTGCTGCGCCTGCGCAGCGTGCTGGGCAAACGGACCGGCTATGAACGCCCGCCGCTGCCCGACCAGCAGGCCGTCGGCCTGCGCGGACCGGCGGCACCGGTGATCGATGGGTTTGCCGAGGCCGCGCGCGCCAAGCCGGGCCGGCCGATCCCCTCGCCGCACACCAATGTCGGCCAAGTGCTCGGGCGCATCGCGCAATCGGATCGCGGGTTCGATCCGGTCAAATTCGTCGATTCGGCCGAAGCCTCGTTCCGCCGCATCGTCACCGCGTTCGCTGCCGGCGATCTGACCACGCTGCGCAGCCTGCTGACGCCGACGGTATATGCCACGTTCGAACACGCCATCACGCAGCGCGCCGAGGCGGGGGAAACCCAGCAGACCGAAATCAAGCAGATCGTCGAGGCGAGCATCGACGAGGCCGAAATGCTCGGTGATCATGCCGTCATCGTGGTGCGGTTCGTCTCCGATCAGGAAAACTTCACCCGCGACCGCGCCGGTCAGGTGATCGCCGGGACCGAGGCGGTGACCGAGATCGTCGATCTGTGGAGTTTCGAGCGGAGCGTGAACGGCTCCGACCCGATCTGGCGGCTGGCCGCGGCGCGCAGCGGCTGAACCATGCCGAGACCAGTTTTGGACTTGACCGCCCGCTTCTTCATCGTGCCCGCGCTCATGCTGTTCGGCCTCGCGGGCTGTGCCATCAAGCCCGCCACCACTGCGGCCGGGCCGGGTAGCGCATCGCTCACGCCGGTGGCTTTCACGGCGTTGCCGGGTTGGGGGCCTGCCACGGCGGCGGCCGGTCTGCCCGGTTTTGTCCGGTCGTGCCGCGCCATCGCGGTGATGCCGGAAGACCAGAGCCTGGGCGGCGACGGCGTGGCCGGATCGCTCGGCGGCAAGGCCGGGCTGTGGCGCGGCGTGTGCGCCGCCGCGCGCGCCGTGCCGCCCGACGATGCCGGGGCGGCGCAGAAATTTTTCCAGACCTATTTCGTGCCGTATCAGGCGGGCGGCAGCGCGCGGATCAGCGGCTATTACGAGCCGGTCTATGCCGGGTCGGAGGTGAAGCTGCCGGGCTACGATGTGCCGCTCTATGCCAAGCCGCGCGATCTGGTCGCCGCCAACCTCGCCGGGTTTCACGACAGCACCGGCAAGCAGCGCATCGTCGGCCGGCTGCGCTACGGCAAGCTGGTGCCCTATTACAGCCGGGCACGGATCGAGACGGGTGCGATCAGCCATCAGGCGCATGTCGTGGCCTGGCTGCGCGACCCGGTGGATGCCTACATGGCCGAGGTGCAGGGGGCGGCACGGCTGCGCTTGCCGGATGGCACGCTGATCGATCTGGGATTCGACGGCACCAACGGGCGCGACTACACACCGATCGGCAAACTGATGGTCAAACAGGGTGATCTCGCGGCGAATGATGTGTCGATCCAGTCGATCAGCGCGTGGCTGCGCGCCCATCCGGCTGAGGCGCAGGGCGTGATGAACGCGAACCGCAACTACGTATTTTTCAAGCGCCTCGATGATGTGCCGGACGGCCTGGGTGCGCCCGGCGCGCTCGGCGTGCCGCTGACGCCGGAAGGCTCGATCGCGGTCGATCAGAAGGCGATTCCGCTTGGCGCGCCGGTATTCGTCGCCACCAAGACGCTCGACCGGCTGACCACGGCGCAGGATATCGATGTCGGTGCCAAGGGTGCCGCCGCCGCCCAGATATTTTTCGGCATCGGCCGCAACGCTGCACAAATGGCCGGCAGCACGGATGAGGCGGGCAGCCTGTTCGTGCTGCTGCCGCGCCCGATTCAGCAATCCAGTCCAACCACCGCCCCCGCGACAGGAGCGACCTCGTGACCCAACCCTCTTCGGCCCGCCCGCGCGTGGCGCTGTTCGTGACCTGCCTCGCGGATATGTATCGTCCCAGCGTCGGGTTTGCCGCGATCAAGCTGCTCGAAGCCGCCGGCTGCACGGTGGAAGTGCCGCGCGCCCAGACCTGCTGCGGCCAGCCCGCCTATAATTCCGGCGATCGTGCGACCGCGCGGGCACTGGCGGAAGGGCTGCTCACCGCCTTCGCGGGATATGATTATATCGTCGCCCCCTCGGGCTCATGCGCCGGCATGCTGCGCAAGCACATGCCCGAATTGTTCGATCAGGACCCCGACCTGCGCAGCCGCGCCGAGGCGCTGGCCGCGAAGACCTGGGAGCTGACCGGGTTTCTGGTCGATGTCATGGGGTTCGCCGGGATCGAGTCCCACCTGAATGTGCGCGCCACCTATCACGACAGCTGCGCCGGGCTGCGGGAACTCGGCGTCAAGACCCAGCCGCGCGCCCTGCTCGGCAAGGTGGCCGGGCTCGAACTGGTCGAGATGAGCGAGCCCGAAATCTGCTGCGGGTTCGGCGGCACGTTCTGCGTCAAATACCCCGACATTTCGGCGCGCATGACCGGCGACAAGACGACCGACATTGCCGCAACCGGGGCGGATCTGGTGCTCGCGGGCGATCTCGGCTGCCTGCTCAACATGGCCGGCAAGCTCTCGCGCGAGGGCAAGCCGATCGCGGTGCGCCATGTCGCCGAGGTGCTGGCCGGCATGACCGGTGACGTGGCACCGATCGGCGCCGCGGCACCCGGCGGGGGGCGCGGTTGAGCGACGTCGCGATCGAACCGTCCACCCCGGCCGAAAAGCTCAAATTCGCAGCGGTGATCGGTGCGCTGGGTATCGTGTATGGCGATATCGGCACCTCGCCGCTGTATGCGCTGCAGGCGTGCTTGGGCTACGTCAGCAAGGGCGGCCTGAAACCCGATGACGTGCTGGGGCTGCTCAGCCTGATCTTCTGGGCGCTGATCATCACCGTCACGCTCAAATACGTCACCTTCGTGATGCGCGCCGACAACAACGGCGAAGGCGGCATTCTTGCGCTGATGGCGCTGGCCCAGCGCGTCGCCCGGACCGATCGGGTGCGCTACGGGCTGATGGTGGTCGGGATCGTCGGGGCCGGGCTGTTTCTGGGCGATGGTGTGATCACGCCGGCGATTTCGGTGCTGTCGGCGGTCGAGGGGCTGAGCGTCGCCTCGCCCGATTTCAGCCGCTTCGTGCTGCCGATTTCGGTCGCCATCATCATCGGCCTGTTCCTAGTGCAGCGCCGGGGCACCGGCGCGGTCGGTAAGCTGTTCGGGCCGATCATGGTGGTCTGGTTCGTCACGATCGCGGGATGCGGCCTGTATCGCATCATCATCAACCCGCATGTGCTGGTCGCGCTGATCCCGGTCCAGGGCATACGGTTCATTGTCCGCCATGATGTTCTGGCCTTCGTGGCATTGGGCGCCGTCGTTCTGGCCGTGACCGGCGCCGAGGCGCTGTATGCGGACATGAGCCATTTCGGCCGCCGGCCGATCCGCACCACCTGGCGTTTCTTCGTGCTGCCGGCGCTGGTTCTGAATTACTTCGGTCAGGGCGCCCTGGTGATCGCGAACCCGCAGGCTGCCGACAACCCGTTCTATCTGCTCGTGCCGCATGCCGCCCTGATCCCGATGGTCGTGCTCGCCACCATCGCGACGATCATTGCGAGTCAGGCGGTGATTTCCGGCGCGTTCACCCTGGGCAGCCAGTGCGTGCAGCTCGGCCTGCTGCCGCGCATGGAAATCCGTCACACCTCGGTCACCACCGAAGGCCAGGTCTATGTGCCGCAGATGAACGCGGCGCTTATGGTGGGCGTGCTGATCCTGGTGCTCGGTTTTCGTTCCTCCAACGCGCTCGCCTCGGCCTATGGTATCGCGGTGACGGGCACGTTCCTGTGCACCAATATTCTCTCCGCCTTGGTGTTCCACCGGCATTTCAACTGGCCGCTGTGGAAGACCGGGCTGGTCTGGGGGTCGTTTTTTGCGGTTGATGCCGCGTTTTTCGGCGCGAATATCCTCAAGATTTTCGAGGGTGGCTGGGTGCCGCTGGTGATCGGGCTGAGCATCGTCACATTGATGACCACCTGGCGGCGCGGCCGCAGCCTGTTGTTCGCTCGCTGGCAGCAGGACAGCCTGCCGCTCGCCTCGTTCCTGGGGCGGCTGCCGCAATCGCGCATCGTCCGCGTGCCGGGCATTGCGGTGTTCCTGACCGGCAATCCGGAATACACGCCGGCCTCGCTGCTGCATAACCTCAAGCACAACAAGGTGCTGCACGAGACGGTGTTTTTCGTCACCGTCCGCAACCTCGATGTTCCGGCCGCGAGCGGTGCGGACCGGGTGCATTGCGAGGAGCTGGCGCCCGGCATCTATCGCGTCGGCATCGGCTACGGCTTCATGGATGTGCCGAACCTGCCACGCTCGCTCGATATGCTGCGCGAGCAGGGCCTGCCGTTCAACCCGATGCAGACCAGCTATTTCCTCGGCCGTGAAACCGTGGTGCCGGCAACCGTGCCGAAACTCGGCTTCGCGCGCCGCGCCATATTCCTGTTCATGCTGCGCAATGCGATCTCGGCCACCGAATTTTTCCAGATCCCGTCCGACCGGGTCGTGGAACTCGGCGTGCGCGTCGCCATTTAATAATCATGTCAGGTTCGATCCAGCGTGAAATCGCCGCCGACGGCACCGAACTGCACCTGGTGCCGATTGCGCCCGCGCGCCTGCCGCGAGTCGCCAAACGCGACCTCGAACAGGCGTGGGATGCCGCGCATGATGCAGCGCGCGAAGGCTACGATGGCCCGACGCGCGGCTTTCGCTTCGCCGGTGGCCCGGATGTGGTGCTGCGCGACCGCGATGCCCGGGCCTGGGCGTCATCGGTCGATCGCATCGCCGATCTGTCCACGCCGCACGGTGTTTCGGTCTGCCTGCGCCTGCTCGGTCTGGTCGCGCTGATCGGCGATGCCGCCTGGCTCGCCCCGTTCATCCAGATCAGGCGCGGCGGTGCCGCAATCGACGGCGCGCTTCTCCAGGCCGCCGCGCTGACCCGCTTGACCGATACCGGCGGTCTCGATGAAAACGAACTCCGCGCCATGCTGATCACGCGCCCTGCCGAGGACAATGCCCCATGCTCCGCCTGACCCTGATGCTCTCGGCAATCGCGCTGCCGCTCGCGTCCTGCAGCTTTGGCGCGCCGCCGCCGCAATCCGCCGCCGACAAGGCGGACCTCGCGGCCTGCACGCAACAGGCAAAGCAGATCGATACCGCGCGGCACTATGCCTATCTCTCGCGCACCGACCAGTTTGCCACACCCTTCATCGGCGCGCCCAACCCCGCCTATCTCAGCGACAAGCTCGCCGAAAAACACGATCAGATCGACCGGATCAACAACTGTGTCAGCAATGCCAACCAGGCCTACGCCGGCACCGGCGGCAAATTGCCGGCGCCGGTCATCGTCGGGCCCGCGCAATAGGGCGCAGGGCCGCGGGCGATGAGCCTCGTCGGCTATAAGCGCGTCAATAAATTCAACCCCGACGTTCTGTTCCACCCCGCGACCATTCTGGTCTCCGGCGCCGCACATCCGCTGGGGGCGCGGCTGCTGGCCGAGCTGACGCCGGACTATAGCGGCCGCATCGTTACCCGGCTCGACGATGCAGCGTTGATCGACCTCGCGCTGATCGCTGACCCGGCCGATGAAGTGCCCGCGGTCATCGCCAGCCTGTCCGGCCGCCTCGCCGGTGCCGCCATCGTGTACGCCGAGGTCGAGGGGCTGCGCGCCATGGCGCTCGCCGCCAAAATCCGGGTGATCGGGCCGCGCTCGTTCGGCCTTGCGGTTCCCGGCGCCGGGTTGAACGCGCTGCTGACGCATTTGCCGGTGCCGCCCGGCCGCGTCGCCCTGCTCGGTCAATCGCCGGCTCTGGCGCGCGCCGTGATCGACTGGGCGGAACCCAACGGCATCGGCTTCTCGCATATCGTGGGCATTGGCGGCAACGCCGATATCGGCTTCGGCCGCGTGCTCGATCATCTGGCCCGCGACCCCGGTACCGGCCCGATCCTGCTGGAAATCGCCGGCCTGCGCGATCCACGGCTGTTTCTGTCGGCCGCCCGCGCCGCATCGCGCCTGCGCCCGATCGTCGCCCTCGCGCCGGGTGCGCGCCTCGCGGACCCGAGCTTCACCGCCTTCGCCGGGTTCGAGGCCGCGCTGGCGCGCGCCGGCGTGCTGCTGACCACCACGCTCGGCGCCTTCCTGGCCGCCGCCGAAACCCTCACGCGTGCCCGGCCCGCCCGCAACGACCGGCTCGCGATCCTCGGCAACAGCCGCGGTGCCTGCCGCCTCGCCGCCGATGCCGCGCTGGCCTCCGGCATCGGGCTCGCCCAGCTATCGCTGGAAACCCGCCGCGTGCTCGGCTTGATGCTCGGCGCCGAACCCCCGGCCGATGCGCCGATCGCGCTGCCCGACGCGCCGGGGACCAGGCTGGCCGATCTCGCCGCCATGCTCGCCGCCGCACCGGAAGTCGGCGGCGTCCTGGTCATCCACGCGCCGGCCGGACCCGACGACGATGCCGCCATCGCCGGGCTGATCGCCTGCGCCGCCAGCATCAAGGCGCCGCTGCTCGTCACCGTGCTCGGCCAGACCACCGGTGGCGCGCGCCGCCGCCGCCTCGCGGGCCACGGCGTTGCGGTATTCGCGACCCCCGAAGAAGCGGTCGGCGGCTTCCGCGATCTGCTGCGCCACCGCGACATCCGCGCCGCCGCCCGCGAATTGCCGCCCTCCGCCGTGCTCGATGTCGCGCCGGATCGCGCGACCGTTCAAGCCGCCATCGCCCAGGCCCGCGCCGAAGGCCGCGCGATGCTGACCCAGGAGGACGCCTTCGGGGTGCTGCGCGCCTACGGCATCGATATCGTGGCCTGGCGCCTCGCCGATACACCGGACGATGTCGCCCAGGCCGCCACCGAAATCGGCTTTCCGGTCGTCGTCAAACTCTCCCACCCCGATCTCGCCCGGCAACGCCCGCTCGGCAGCGTAGCGCTCGACCTGCCGGACGCGCCATCCGCCGCCGCTGCCGCCCAGGTGATCGCCGCGCGCCTGCACCAGCGCGGCGAATTGCCGCCCGATGCCCGCTTCATGGTGCAACACCAGATCGACCGCGCCCGCCCCCTGCGCATCACGGTCGGGGAACATCTGTTCGTCGGCCCGACCATCGGCTTGGGTGTCGGCGGTGGCGAAGGCACGGCATCGCCCGCGGTCGATCTGCCGCCGCTCAACCTCGCGCTGGCACAGGCGTTGATCGAGCGCGCCGGCGGGACCGATCTGCTCCGCCTCGCGCGCGGGCTCGATGAAGCCGATCGCGCCGCCGTCGCCGGCACGCTGGTGCGGATCAGCCAGTTGATCATCGATTGGCCGGAGTTCAGCGCCATCGAGATCGATCCGCTGTTCGCGAGCGAGCACGGTATCGCGGCGGCCAACGCGCGCCTGACCCTCCGCGCGCCGGGCGAACGCCGCCCGCACCTCGCCATTGCCCCCTATCCCGCCGAACTCGCGCAAGCGATCGAGGTCCGCGGCCAGCACTTCACCATCCGCCCGATCCGCCCGGAAGACGCCGCCGCCCACCAGCGCCTGTTCAGCCGCCTGAACCCGGAAGATGTCCGCTTCCGCTTCTTCTCCGCGGTCCGCGCCCTGACCGCCGAACAGATCGTGCGGATGACCGAAGTCGACTACGGGCGCGAAATGGCGCTCATCGCGGTCGATCAGGCGAGCGGCGAAACCCGAGGCGTCGCCCGCCTGGTGCGCTCGGATACCGATGGCAACGAAGGCGAATTCGCCGTGCTGGTCGAAACCGCAGCCAAAGGCCTCGGCCTCGGCTCGGCCCTGATGCGCCACCTCATCGCCTGGGCCCGCACCGAAGGCGTGCAAGATATCGTCGGCCAAATCCTCGCCGATAATCACCCGATGCTCGGCTTCATCCGCCACCTCGGCTTCACCCTGCACCACACCCAAGGCGAAGACGACGTCGTCGAAGCACGGCTGAAGCTGGGGTAGGTGAGTGGAGGAAGCAAGGCGGGGGGCTTTGCCCCCTCGACCCCCACTAAGGGCTTAGCCCTTAGAACCCGCTAGTTTTAGGCAAGGGGAGGGCGCTGCCTCGGTGGTTCCGTCAATGGATTTTAAAGGCTCCGCCTTTAACGGGGTCCAGGGGCAGAGCCCCTGGCCTTACTTCCTCCAGGCACGCACCCCAGCGCCAGACGTGATCAGGGTTGCGTTCGGTTGGGCTTGCTCTGTTTGCGGGGGTCGCGTTGATGGGGTGTCATGGGCGAGGTCAGTGAGATCGGGGTGAAGCCAGTGCGTTTACCGTCGCCGGTTCTGGTGCTGGTGTTCATGACGGTGTTGTGGGGTGGCACGTTTCTGGTCACGCGCACGTCGCTGCATTTCATTGGTCCGTTTGCGTTTGTCGGCTGGCGGTTTGGTATGGCGGCGGTGGTGGTTGCGTTGGTGGTTCGGCCGCATCCGGCCAGTTTCCAGCGGCGTGAGCTGGTGGGCGGCATTGCGGTCGGGGTTGTGCTGTATTTTGGCTATGGGTTGCAGGCTGCCGGGCTGAAGACGGTGGCGAGCGGCGAGTCGGCGTTTCTGACCGCGCTGTATGTGCCGATGGTGCCGGTGCTCGAGTTTATGTTGTTCCGCCGCCGGC
The DNA here is from genome assembly GCF_002282635.1 of Acidiphilium sp. 34-64-41. Taxonomy (NCBI): domain Bacteria; kingdom Pseudomonadati; phylum Pseudomonadota; class Alphaproteobacteria; order Acetobacterales; family Acidocellaceae; genus Acidiphilium; species Acidiphilium sp. 34-64-41. Next base: position 31,731 of record NZ_NCJX01000018.1, read on the forward strand.
CGTCGGGGGTGGCGCTGGTTGGTGTGATCATGGCGTTTGCCGGGCTGGTGCTGGTCTCGGGCATTACGCCGGGCCGGCTTGATCTGGGTACGGGCCAGTGGCTGACGGTGATTGCGGCGTTATCGGCGGCGCTCGAGATCGTGCTGATCAGCCGCAGTTCGAAGCGAACCGATCCGCGGCGCCTGGCGCTGGTGCAGTTGGTGACGGTGAGTGTGCTCGCGCTGGGGACGGAGTGGGTGCGTGGCGGACCGATGATCAGCCTGGCGTGGTTTCCGGTGCTGGCGGTGCTGGGGATGGGGTTGATCACCGCGTTCATCATGGTGGCGCAGAACTGGGCGCAGCGCAGCGTGCCGGCGAATCGGGCGACGTTGATCTACGCGCTGGAGCCGGTGTGGGCCGGGTTGATCGGGGCGGCGTTCGGCGAGATTTTCGGTGTTGGGCAGGTGGTTGGCGGTGCGATGATCATCGGCAGCGTGGTGTTGAGCCAGTGGCGCTCCTAGTAATATGATGTGGTGTCGGCCTATCGCGCTTCCATCCGCCGATAGATGGCAAGACGAAACCAGCCGAATATGATCAACAGGATTCCTGCGCTGACCGTGTTGAGAATGAACAATTGGTGCAGCGCGGCCGGACCGTAGCGGTGGAGCGGGGTCGGCGCGTGGCCGAGCATGATATACCATACGACCAGGGGCAGGGCGGTCAGCCCGGTCATCAGCCAGCGTTCGGTGTGGCGAAACGTCATGGATGACAGCGCCGCGCAGGGAACCAGGAACAGCTCCGAACCAGATGCGACGCCAAGAATCCAGGTGGTGAAGATCGCATTGGCGATGCCGAACAGCGGCATTGCGATGCGTGAGGCACGCGCATTGCGGCGCGACAACGCAGGGATGAGCAGGAACAATGGCGTGAAGGTCATTGTCAGCAGGCTGGTCGGCAGGCTCTGCAATCCCGCGCACCACAGAATATAGAGTGGCCAGAAGGGCAAGTGGGTACCGACAATCATGGCGACCCAGTTGTTGACCTCGACGAGCGGATCGGGGCGTTCGGTATAGGCCTGAAACTGCGCGGAAGGGCGGCGGTAGCGGGAAGCGACGCTGATGATTGGAAGGGGTCCTTTACCGCGTCGGCACTGGCGGATTGCTCGCGTAATCGTAAAATCCGCGCCCGGTTTTCCGGCCCAGCCAGCCGGCGGCGACGTAGTTTACCAGCAGCGGGCAGGGGCGGTATTTGTCTTCGCCCAGGCCTTCGTGCAGCACGCGCATCACGTCGAGCACGATGTCGAGCCCGACGAAATCGGCCAGGGTGAGCGGGCCCATCGGGTGGGAGGCGCCGAGTTTCATGCCGTTGTCGATCGAGGTGATCGTGCCGATGCCTTCGTGCAGCGCGAAGATCGCTTCGTTGATCATCGGCACCAGGATGCGGTTGACGATGAAGCCGGAGAAATCGGCGGCGACGATGGTGGTCTTGCCCATCCGTTTCGCCAGGTCTTCGACGGCGGCGAGGGTTGCGGGCGCGGTCGCGATACCGCTGATGATCTCGACGAGTTTCATCATCGGCACCGGGTTGAAGAAATGCATCCCGACGAACCGCTCGGCGATGCCGCTCGCCGTGCCCAACCGGGTGATCGAGATCGACGAGGTGTTGGACGCCAGAATGGCGTGGGGTGCCAGATGCGGGATGATCTGCGCGTAGACCGCGCGCTTGATATCCTCGCGTTCCGGCACCGCCTCGATCACGATGTCGCAGGTGGCGAAGGCATCATGCGTGGTCGAGCGGGCGACGCGCGCTAACGCGGCATCGCGCGCGGCGGCATCGATCGTGTTTTTTTCGACCTGCCGTGCCATGTTTTTCTCCATGGTGGCGAGGCTTTTGTCGAGCACGCCCTGGGCGGTATCGACTAACACGATCTCAAAACCAGACAGGGCGGCGACATGCGCGATGCCGTTGCCCATGGCCCCGGCGCCGAGCACGCCGACCCGCTGTATCGCGCCGGGCGTGGTCATGTCAGCCGAGTTCCTTTTCAAGCTCGGGCAATATGGTGAACAGATCGCCCACCAGCCCGTAATCGGCCACCTGGAAAATCGGCGCGTCCTCATCCTTGTTGATCGCGACGATCACTTTGGAATCCTTCATGCCGGCCAGATGCTGGATGGCGCCCGAAATACCGACCGCCATATAGAGATCCGGTGCGACGATCTTGCCGGTCTGGCCGACCTGGTAATCGTTCGGCACGAACCCGGCATCGACCGCCGCGCGCGATGCGCCGACGGCGGCGTGCAGCCTGTCGGCCACCGGGTCGAGCAGCTTGGTGAAATTATCGCCGTTCTGCATGCCGCGACCGCCCGAGATCACGATTTTCGCCGCCGTCAGTTCGGGGCGTTCGCTTTTCGACAACTCGGCGCTGATGAATTTCGATGTGGTGTTGGCCATGCCCGCGTCGATCGTCTCGATCGCGCCGGTGCCGCCGGTTGCCGCCGCCGGATCGAAGCTCGCGGCGCGCACGGTGATCAGTTTTTTCGCATCCGATGATTTCACCGTCGCCAGCGCATTGCCGGCATAGATCGGGCGGACGAAGGTGTCGGCATCGATCACTTCGGCGATGTCGCTGATCGGCTGCACATCGAGCAGGGCGGCCGCGCGCGGCATCACGTTCTTGCCGATCGCGGTGGAGGCCGCGAGAATATGGCTGTAATCGCCCGCGAGTTTGACGATCAGATCGGCCAGCGGTTCGGCCAGCGCATGGGCATAGGCCGGCCCGTCGGCGACCAGCACTTTCGCAACCCCTGCGATCGCGGCGGCGGCCTTGGCCGCTTCGCCAACGCCTTCACCGGCGATCAATGCGTGCACGGTGCCGAGTTTCAGCGCCGCCGCCACGGCACTGCGCGCGGGCTGCTTGATGCCGTGCTCGTCATGATCGAGCAGAACCAGAACATTTGCCATGGTCAGATCACCTTCGCTTCGTTGCGGAGTTTTTCGACGAGTTCATGCACCGAGCCCACTTTGATGCCGGCCTGGCGCTTGGGCGGTTCCATCACCGTCACGGTGGTCAGGCGCGGCGCGGGATCGACGCCGAGGTCTGCCGGCTTGATCGTCTCGATCGGTTTTTTACGCGCCTTCATGATATTGGGCAGCGAGGCATAGCGCGGTTCGTTGAGCCGCAGATCGCTGGTGACGACGGCCGGCAGGGTGAGTGAAATCGTCTCGAGCCCGCCGTCGATCTCGCGGATCACGGTGGCGTGGTCGCCCTCGATGGTGAGCTTGCTGGCGAAGGTGCCCTGTGGCCAGCCGAGCAGGGCGGCGAGCATCTGGCCGGTGGCGTTCATGTCGTCATCGATCGCCTGCTTGCCCATGATGACCATGCGCGGCTGTTCGCGCTCGACCAACGCTTTCAGCAGCTTGGCGACCGCCAGCGGTTGCAGTTCGGCGTCGGTCTCGACCAGAATGCCGCGATCGGCCCCCATGGCGAGGGCGGTGCGCAGCGTTTCCTGGCAGGCGGCAACCCCCATCGACACTGCGATAATTTCGGTGGCAATGCCTTTTTCGCGCAGCCGCACCGCTTCCTCGACCGCGATTTCATCGAACGGGTTCATCGACATTTTGACCCCGGCGAGTTCGACGCCGGAATGGTCGGATTTGACCCGGACCTTGACGTTGTAATCGACGACGCGCTTGACCGGAACAAGAAGCTTCATGGTTTCACCATTCGGAGCGGTTGCATTGAAGTGTTGAGCGGACTGACGAAACGACGGGGGATGGATGATCTATTGACGATCGCCCCGCAAGTCAATGTATAGGGATGTTTCCTGCCGCATACGTTATGGCTTGGCGGTCGCCGGCGCGTTGAACACGCCGAAAATTTCGCGCAGAAACCCCGGTGTGAGCGCCGCGAGCGGATTGACCACGATATTCGGGTTGGCAAACGGCCCGACCACGCTGTAGCGCGCCGCGAACAGCCCGCTGCCCTTTTCCGGGCTGAACAATTTGCCGATCAGCGGAATCCGCCCCGGCAGCGTGTTCAGCGCATAGGCGGGCACGATGGTGCCGGACAGATCATAGCGTTTCTGCCGCACATCGATGGTGCCGGTCGCGGTAAAGCCGAGCGAGGCGGAATAGGCGCGCCCGCTGCCCAGCCGCACGATCGGGCCGGTGATGCTGAACGGCGCGGTCAACCGCGTGATCGCAAGCCCTGGGCCGGAGGTTGCGGCCGGCACGCCATAGAGCGACATTCCCTGCAACACTTTCGCGATCACCGGTGCGTGGCGCAGCCGGAAGTCGGTGATCACCGCCTGGCCCGCGGTCGTGGCACCGCGCGTCACGGCGTTCAGCACCAATTTGCCCTGAGCGATATCGCCGGTGGTGCCGATTGCCGCGAACAGCGCCCCGGCGTTACCCGCTGTGAGCCTCACCGTGTCAGCGCCGGCGTGCCGGCCGAATTGCAGCCGCGCGTCGTGATCGGGGTCGGTCCGCACCACGGCGTTCATCGTCGCCAGCGCGCCGGCGTTGCCGGTCGCGTCGATATGCACGCCGCCCAGCGCGGGGGCCGGGGCCTTCTGCAGGCGGATGCGGTCGAACGCGGCGCGCAACCGCCAGGGCAGGGCAGGGGGCGTGGGCGGATTCGATGCCGGCGCACTGGCGGCGGCCGGATGCGACGGATTCGCGGCGTTCAGCGCGGCGGATAAATCGAGCGTCGGCCCGGCCAGGGCCAGCACCCAGGGCGCGCCCGCGCGGTCGGGCGGGGTCAGCTTGCCGGTCGCACTGGTGCCGCCCAGCCGCGCCGCGCTGATCACCAGGGCACCGCCCCTGGTTTCGCCGCGCAACGCCAGCCCGGCCGCGCCGATATCCACGGATTGTACGGCGCGCGGCCGGCCGTTGCGCAGCACCAGCCCCAGCATCGCGTGCCCCGCGGCACCGGCCGGTTTGCGCCAACCCGCCACCGGCAGCGCCAGCGCAACCGGCGTGAGATCGGCGGTGAGGTCGAGCGTGCCGCGCCCCTTCGCAGCGCGATAGGCGATCGCGAGCGGCGCCGCCCCGCCCTGCCACAGCCCGGTGCTAGCGCCCAGTTTCGCGAGCAAGGGGCGCCCGACGGTGGTATCGGCCTTCAGGGTGAAATCGCCGTTCGGCAGCGCCATCGCCGCATGAAACCGCGCCCGCTCGCCGGCCAGCATCCCATCGCCCTGCATCGAGAATCGGTCGAGCGCGGCGTTCAGCACCATCTGCCCCTGGTCGAGGGCGAGCCCCGCCACCGGCAAGGGCAGATGCAACCGGCCAAGCTTGACGCGTGCGGCCAGTTTCACATCCGCCAGCGTCACGTGTTTGGTCAGCCGGATCCCAGCGTCGATCCCGGCGTTCAGCGTACCGGTGGCGCCCGCCAGGGCGATGCCGCGCGCCGCCAATTTCAGCGGCGGCGCATCGAGCAGCGGCACCGCCGCGGCCGCATTGCCGCTCAGTTGCGCCAGCACCAGCGACGTCTGATCATGATGGCTCAGCAACGAAATGATCATCCGGCCGACCAGATCGAGCCCGCCCAGCCGCCCGGATGTGGCCTGGATCATCAGGATATCCTGATCGATGAACCGCAGCGTGCCGGCGAGTCCGGTCATCGGCACCGCGTGCTTGAACCATTTCAGCGTGACGCCGGTCGCCGCAAACCCGCCGCTTAAGTGATCGAGCCGCACGATCCGGTCAGGCGGCGCGAGCGTGAACCGCGCATCGAACACGCCGTCGCGCGCGGTCCCGGCCACGACATGATTGACCACGTATTTCCGCGGCCCGCGCGCCAGCGCCAACGGCCAGTCGCCCGGCAGTTCGGCCGCCGTCACGTGGTCCACCCTTGCTTTAATCTCGCCGGGCATCGTGCCGGTCAACCCGACCGTGCCGCTCAGCCGCGCGGTCGGCCCCGGCGCACGACCGATGCCGGCCAGCGTGAGCCGCGCGTGTTCCAGCGTCGCGGTCTGCGGCGTCGCGGTGAGCGCCGCCGTGATGGCGGATACCGCGATCACGCTGCCGCCCGCGCGCACATGGCCGGGGCCTGCCTGCAGCGCCACACCGAGTCGCGCCGGCGCGCGCGGGCCGATCGGCCAGCGCACCGTCAGCGTGACCGGCAGATCCGCCCGCGCCAATTCCGCCTGCTGCGGCGCGATCATCGCCGGATCGACCGGACCCAGCACCGCCTGCACCGTGCCCAGCCCCGCCGCACCGGTAATGCCGATCACGATCGGCGCCGTGCTGGCGCCATGCCGCAATACGGCCCGCGCAGCACCGTGAAGCCGACCTGCGGCGCTGTGCGTCAAATCGAGTCGTGCGTCGTCCGCAGCGAGCACCAGCCCGTCCGCCGGGTCATCGAGCGAAACATGCGCATGCGTGATGCTGATCCGCCGCAGCGCCGCGAGGTCGAGCCCCCCGGCCCGCGGCATCTGCGCGAAGCTGCCGAGCAGCCGACCCAGCCAAGCGGCCGCATCCGCGAACCCGGTCTGGCCCGATGGCGGTGGTTGTGCCGTCTCGGCGCTGCCCGGACTGCTGTTTGGCCGCACCACCACCGCGGTCCGGCGCGCGATGATCTCGATCGGCGCAATCCGCCCGCGCAGCAGCAAAATCGGCGACAGCGTGATCCGCAACCGCGACAGGCGTGCCGCGATCGCGCCGTGCCGCCCGAAAATCGCAATGTCGGACAGGCGCAGATCGATCGGCGCGCCGCCCCGGTTGAACCCCTCCCACGCCAGCCCGGCCTGCCCGATCGTGACGATGCTGCCCGGCATCGCCGCCGTCGCCGCCGCCGCAATCCGGCTTGCCAGCGCCGGCAGTTCGACCGGCCCGCGCGCCAGCCGCCAGGCCGCCGCACCGATCAGCAGCATCACTACCAGCGCCAGCGTGCCGATCAGCCGCAGCGCATGATGGCTGACCTGCCCCGCGACCGCGCCGCCTTGACGAAACCACCGCCTCATCGAACACTGGACCGGGCATGCAACGACCCCGCGCCTCCTTGACCGGCCTGCCGCCGCCAGCCGATGCCGCCGCGGCGGCGCGGCTGATCGAGGATTTCACCGCACTCGGCCGCACCGAGGCACGATTCGCCGCCTCCCGCGCCGGGCTCGCGGCCTTGCAGGCGCTCGGCGGCAACGCGCCCTATCTTGCCGGTCTCGCCCTGCGCGAGCCGGATATTCTGATCGGTACGACCCAACAATCCGCCGCCGCGATGCTCACAACCGTCATGGCCACGCTGCGCGCCACGGCGCCGGGCGCGCCGAGGCCGCACATCGCGCGCGCCCTGCGCGCCGCGAAACGCCGCGCCGCCCTCGCGATTGCCCTGGCCGATCTCGCCGGGCAATGGCGCGTTGAGGCGGTGACCCTGGCCTTGTCCGATCTGGCCGATCAGAGCATCGCCGTCGCCCTGCGCCATCTGCTGCGCGGCCTGCACGAGCGCGGCACGATCATCCTGCCCGATCCGGCGCAGCCCGAGGCCGGCAGCCACTTCGCCGTCCTCGGCATGGGCAAGCTCGGCGCGCGTGAGTTGAATTATTCCAGCGATATCGACCTCGTGCTCCTGTTCGACCCGTCATGTCGGGTTTACCGGGATGACGCGCAATCCGCCATGGCGCGTCTCGCGCGCGATTTCGTGCCTTTGCTCGCCGAGCGCGATGCCGATGGCATGGTGTTCCGGGTCGATCTGCGTCTGCGCCCGGATCCTGCCGCGACGCCCCCGGTCATCAGCCTCGCCGCCGCGCTCACCTATTACGAAAGCCACGGCCGCACCTGGGAACGCGCCGCCTTTTCCAAGGCACGCCCGGTCGCCGGCGACATCGGCTTCGGCGCGGCCTTTCTCGAACAGATCCGCCCGTTCATCTGGCGCCGCAATCTCGATTTTGCCGCGATCAGCGAAATCCACGACATGAAACGCCGGATCGACCGGCGCTATCGCGATACGCCCGGCCATTTGCTCGGCCGTGACGTGAAGCTCGGGCGCGGCGGCATTCGTGAAATCGAATTCATCGTCCAGACGCTCGAACTGGTCTGGGGCGGCCACGAACCCGCCCTGCGCATCCCGGCAACCCTGCCCGGCCTGCGCGCGCTCGCCGCCGCGCAACACCTGCCGCGCCCCGTGGTCCGCCAGTTGAGCGCGGCCTACCGGCGGCTGCGCAGCATCGAGCATCGCCTGCAGATGATCGACGATCGCCAGACCCACCGCCTGCCCGAAAGCGATGCCGGCTTCGCGGCCTTCGCGATCTTCATGGGCGAGCCGGACGCCGCCCGCTTCGCCGCCCGGCTCGATGCGCTGTTCGAGCAGGTCCACGGCCATTTCGCCGCGTTTTTCGATACCGATGCCGGTGCCGGTGTGGAGCTCGACCCCGGCGAAACCGGTGCAGCACCCATGGCTTTCCGCGATCACGCCGCCACGCTCGGCTTCAAGGACACGGCGCATCTGGTCGAGCGCCTGCGCGCCTGGCGCAGCGGCACGCTGCCCGCCCTGCGCGCCGCCCGCGCCCGCGCGCTGCTCGATGCGCTGCTGCCCGCGCTGTTCGCCGCCCTGGCCCGCCAACCCGACCCCGATCTCGCGTTCCGCCGGTTCGATCAGATGCTGGAACGCCAGCGCGCCCGCACCGCTGGCCGATCACCTCGCCGCCCATCCCGGCGCGCTCGATGCGCTGCTCGCCCCGGTCGCCCGCTTCACCAAACCCGCCCCGGTCCTGCGCCGCCTGCTGCGCGAGGCCGATGATCTCGAACTCACGGTCAATGCGCTGCGCCGCTTCGTCCGGCGCGAGGAGTTTCATTTGGCGGTCGCCACCCTCGAACGCCGGATCGATGTCGATCAGGCCGGTGCCTGGCGGTCCGATCTGGCGCGCGCCGCCATGGTCGCGCTGCTGCCCCGCGTGATGGCCGATTTCGCCCGGCGCTACGGCGCGCTGCGCGGCGGCCGCTTTGCCATCGTCGCCCTCGGCCGCGCCGGTGCCGGCGAGATGCAGCCGGGCTCGGACCTCGACCTGATGCTGATCTACGATCATCCGCCCGCCGGGCCGCAGACCACCCGGCTGCCGGCCAGCCAGTATTTCAGCCGCCTCGCCCAGGCGCTGGTTGGCGCGATCACCGCCCCCGGCGCGGAGGGGCCGATCTACCCGGTCGACATGCGGCTGCGCCCCTCCGGCAACAAAGGCCCGGTCGCGGTCTCGCTCGCCGCCTTCCGCCACTACCACGCGGAGACCGCGTGGACCTGGGAACGCCTGGCCCTGACGCGCGCCCGCGTGATCGCCGCGACCCGCGGCTTCGCACCCGTGGTCGAAGCCGCGATCCGCACATCGCTGTGCCGCGCGGTCGATCCCGCCACCATCCGGGCCGACACCATCGCGATGCGCGCCCGCCTCGCGGCCGATGCGCCACCCTCCGGCCCGTTCGACCTGAAACACCGGGCGGGCGGCATGATGGAACTCGGCTTCATCGTCGAGGCACTCCAACTCATCCACGGCCGAACCATCCCCGCGCTGTTCCAGCCCGGCACCGCCGCGGCGCTGGCCGCCCTCGCCGAAGCCGGCATCATGACGGCGACCGAGGCCGATGCCCTGACCGAAGCCGACCATTGGTTCCGCGCCGTGCAGGCCATGCGCCGCATCACCGGTCTGGCCGCGCCGACGCAGGATGCCGCCCCGGCATCGCTGGCCCCCATCCTCGCCGCCGCCGGTGCGCTTGATTTTACCGCGCTGATCGCCAGGATGGAGGAACAGGCCACGGTGGTGCGGCGCGCCTTCATCCGCCACCTCGGCGACCCCGATCACGTTACACCCGATCACGTCACACCCGATCACGTCACACCCGCTCACGTCACAATCGACAGCAGCGAACCCGCAGGAGATACGACCCGATGGAACTGACCGCAGGCAGCCACTCCCCCGCGTTCTCGATGCCGGCCACCGCCGGCCGCACCGTCTCGCTCGAAGGCTTCAAGGGCAAGCCCTTCGTGCTCTATTTCTACCCCAAGGCCGACACGCCCGGCTGCACCAAGGAAGCCTGCGCCTTTCAGGAGGCCTTGCCCCAACTCGGCCACATCGGCATCGAAGTGGTTGGCGTCTCGAAGGATAAAATGCCCGCGCTCGAAAAATTCGCCGCCAAATACAACCTCACCTTCCCGCTCGCCTCGGATGAAGCCGGCACGGTGGTCGAGGCGTTCGGCGCCTGGGTCGAAAAATCGATGTACGGCAAGAAATACATGGGCATCGACCGTTCGACCTTCCTGATCGACAAAACCGGCACCATCGCCCAGGTCTGGCGCAGCGTGAAAGTGCCCGGCCACGCCAAGGCCGTGATGGACGCGGTCGCGGCACTGGCATGAGTGCGACCAGCCTGCTCCGCGCGCCCCGGGCCACCACCCGCGAGGCCGGCCTCGCGCTGGCCGCCGCCGGGCTGTTCGCGCTCGGCATGGCCTATTTCGCCGAATTCGTCCTGCACATGATCCCGTGTCCGCTCTGCTACATCGAGCGCTGGCCCTACCGGATCATCGTCGGGCTCGGCCTGATCGCCGCCTTCGCGCCGCCGAAATTCGCCCGCATCCTGCTCGGCCTCGCGGTCCTGACCATGCTGGGCGATGTCGCCATCGCCTTCGTGCATGTCGGTGCCGAGCAGCATTGGTGGAAAAGCCCGCTCCCGGAATGCAACATCGCCCCGCCCGGCTTCGGTGCCATGCCGCTGCGCCCATCGGCCTCGTGCGATGACCCGGTCTATCTGATCCAAGGCCTGCCGATCAGCTTCGCCACGATGGATTTGATCTACGCCCTGGCTGTTGCTGCGGCCATTGCTGCCTATTTGAGAGCAAGTCGTTGGAGAGCATGATGAACGAACAAGCCGAAACCACCCGCCTGCCGGGCGACCCCACCGAGCGCGCCGCGCTCGCACGGATGATCCGCGTCGATCACGCCGGTGAATACGGCGCCAAACAAATCTACGCCGGCCAGCTCGCCGTGCTCGGCCGCTCCCGCCACGGCGACACGCTGCGCCACATGCAGCAGCAGGAGCAGCATCATCTCGACACGTTTTCGCGACTGATCATCGAACGCCGGGTCCGCCCCACCGCGCTGCTGCCGTTCTGGCGCGTCGCCGGCTTCGCGCTCGGCGCCGTCACCGCCGCAATGGGTTCGCGCGCCGCAATGGCCTGCACCGTCGCGGTCGAGGAGACCATCGATGCGCATTACGCCGCCCAGACCGCCGAACTCGGCGAGGACGAAGGCGTCCTGCGCGCCCTGATCGAGGAGTTCCGCGCCGAAGAACTCGAACACCGCGACATCGGCCTCGCGAACGAGGCGGAGCAGGCGCCGTTCTACAAGTTGTTGTCTGCCGTAATCCGGACCGGGTGCAAGGTGGCGATTGCGGCGAGTGAGCGGGTTTGAAGGACAGGAGAGTCTTCTTTTTTGTGAACAAAAAAGAAGCAAAAAAAACTTTGTTAATCTGGGCCCGTGCCGTTTCAAACGCCCGTGCCCCAGCGTCAGAAAGTTTTTTGCTTCTGTTTTCCAAAAAAGAAGCGCTTGCTTTCTGATGTCCACCTTCGACCCCACAACCGGTTTTGATTGGCAGAACCAAGCTTTAACCCTACATATCGAGACATGAGCAAAGACAATTTCGAGCGTGATCTCATCAAGGCCGCTTTTGATCTCGCGGCCCAGCAAGGCTGGCGCCGGGTGTCCGTCGCCGCCGCGGCAAGGCACGGCGGCCTCGAACTCGCCAAGGCGCGCCGCCATTTTTCCTGCACCGGCATGATCCTGGCGAAATTCGGCCGCGCGGCCGATGTTCACGCCCTGCACGGTGCGATGACCGATGGCCTGGTGCGCGACCGCCTGTTCGACATCATCATGCGCAGGTTCGACTATCTGCAGCAGCATCGCGAGGGCGTGATCGCGCTGATCCGCTTCGCGCCGACCGACCCGTTGCTCGCTCTCTGGCTGCAACGCACCAACCTCGCCTCGATGGGCTGGATTCTCGAAGGGGCAGGGGTCTCATCGCGCGGCCTGCGCGGCGCCCTGCGCAAGCGCGGCCTGCTCGCCGTCTCCGCCTGGGCCCTGCGCGCCTGGATGCGCGATGACAGCGAAGACCTGTCCGCGACGATGGCCGCACTCGATGTCGCGCTCATGCGCGCCGACCAGGCCGCCACCCAATTCTCGACCGCCTCCGCCAGCGCGCCGGACCCCACGGTGGAGCCGGATGCGCCGTTTGCGCTCGATGATCCGGCTCGGTCCGATTGAGGCCGGGGCTGGTCGTAAGGGAAGGGAAGGACTTCTTTTTTTGAAAAAAAAGAAGCAAAAAAACTTTTATTCGCTGGGTATGCGCTCGTGAAAGCGGTTTCGTGTCGCCGTTTTCCTGGCGTTCGAAATGGCCTCGCGCTTTCCGACGCGCAGGTCTAATCTGATCCACCAGGTGCCAAATCCAGGCCCGACCCAAGCAACAAACGAGAGGATACCGTCCATGGCCGACCAACCAAAATCCAAATCGAAGGCAGCCGGTGCCGAGGCCAACCCGATGACGATGTTCATGCCCGATTTCGATTTCACCAAGGCCTTCGCCGCGATGAAATCACCCGCCATGCCCGGCATGGAAGTCGTGCTGAGCGCCTATCGCCGCAATCTCGAAGCCCTGTCGGAAGCCAATCGCGTCGCCCTCGAAGGCGCGCAGGCGGTGGCACGGCGCCATATGGAAATCATGCAGCGCACGATGACCGACCTCACCGAGCAGATGCGCGGCGTCAACGTGAACGACACGCCGCAGGCGCGCGCCACCAAACAGGCGGAATTGCTCAAACACGCCTATGAAACCGCCGTCGCCAACATGCGCGACCTCGGCGACCTGATCCAGCGATCGAACCACGATGCGGTCGAAAAACTCAATCGCCGCTTTTCCGAAGCAATGGATGAAATGAAAACCCTGATCGACAAAAAATCTTGACCCTGGCCCGATCTTGCAGAAACGGCGCGGCGTGGTGATATAATTCCGATGTCGCAAGCGATCATCACCCCGCCGCGCCTGCAATTCATCCCGGCCCGCCAGAGCGCCCGGCCGATGCACAAGCCGCTGCGCATCGCCTCGGATTACCAGCCGGCGGGCGATCAGCCCGCCGCCATCGCCGAGCTGGTGCGCGGCATCGAAGCCCACGAGCGCGATCAGGTGCTGCTCGGCGTCACCGGCTCAGGCAAGACCTTCACCATGGCCAAGGTGATCGAGGCGGTGCAACGCCCTGCTTTGGTGCTCGCGCCGAACAAGACGCTGGCCGCCCAGCTCTACGCCGAAATGAAGTCGTTCTTTCCGGATAACGCGGTCGAATACTTCGTATCCTACTACGATTACTACCAGCCCGAAGCCTATGTGCCGCGCACCGACACCTATATCGAGAAGGATGCGCAGATCAACGAAGCGATCGACCGGATGCGCCACGCCGCCACCCAGGCATTGCTCGAGCGCGGCGATGTCATCATTGTCGCCTCGGTCTCCTGCATCTACGGCATCGGCTCGGTTGAAACCTACAGCCAGATGGTCGTGCGCCTCGAAGTCGGCGGCCGGATCGACCGCGATCGCCTGGCCAAGGCGCTGGTCGAACTGCAATACCGCCGCAACGACGCCGCCTTTCAGCGCGGCACCTTCCGCCTGCGCGGCGAAACCGTCGATATCTTTCCCAGCCAGTACGAAGACCGCGCCTGGCGGGTGAGCCTGTTCGGCGACGAGATTGAAAGCATCGCCGAATTCGACCCGCTTACCGGCGAGCGAATGGCCGACCTCACCTCGATCGCGGTCTATGCCAACAGCCATTACGTGACGCCGCGCCCAACGCTTGGCCAGGCGATCGGCAAGATCAAGGCCGAGCTGAAAACCCGCCTCGCGGAATTGTCCGAACAGGGCAAGCTGCTCGAGGTCGAGCGGTTGCAGCAGCGCACCACTTTCGACATCGAAATGATGGAAACCACCGGTGCGTGCAAGGGGATCGAGAATTACTCCCGCTACCTGTCCGGCCGCGAACCCGGCGATCCGCCGCCCACCTTGTTCGAATACCTGCCGGAAAACGCCTTGCTGATCGTCGATGAAAGCCACGTCACCGTGCCGCAGATCGGCGGCATGTACAAAGGCGATTTCGCGCGCAAATCCGTGCTGTCGGATTTCGGCTTCCGCCTGCCCTCCTGCATCGATAACCGCCCCCTGAAATTCGAGGAATGGGAACGCTTCCGCCCGCAGACCACTTTCGTCTCCGCAACCCCCGGCCCGTGGGAGATGGAGCGTGTCGGCGGCGTGTTCGCCGAACAGGTGATCCGCCCGACCGGTCTGGTCGACCCGATGGTCGAGGTGCGCCCGGTCGAACATCAGGTCGATGATCTGCTGGCCGAATGCCGCGCGACCGCTCAGGCCGGCGGCCGCGTGCTGGTCACCACACTGACCAAGCGCATGTCCGAAGACCTGACCGAGTATCTGACCGAGCAGGGCGTCAAGGTCCGCTATCTCCATTCCGATATCGATACGCTGGAACGCATCGAGATCATCCGCGATCTTCGCCTTGGTGTGTACGACGTGCTGGTCGGCATCAACCTGCTGCGCGAAGGGCTCGATATTCCCGAATGCATGTTAGTCGCGATTCTCGATGCCGATAAGGAAGGCTTCCTGCGCTCCGCGACATCCCTGGTGCAGACCATCGGCCGCGCCGCGCGCAATATCGATGGCCGCGTTATTCTCTACGCCGATACCATGACCCGCAGCCTCACCTACGCGATCGGCGAAACCGAGCGCCGGCGCATCAAACAAACCGCCTGGAACGAGGCACATGGCATCACGCCGCAGAGCGTCAAAAAACACATCGGCGAAATCCTGCATTCGGTCTATGAACAGGATTACGTCACCGTTGCCCCGATCAAGGACAGTCTGACCACCGAGTTCGTCGGCAAGGATCTGAAATCGACCATGGCTGAACTGGAGAAACGGATGCGCAACGCAGCGGCCGATCTGGAATTCGAGGAGGCAGCCCGCCTGCGCGACGAAATCAAGCGCATCGAGGCGCTCGAACTCGGCCTCGCCCCACCGCCGGTGCCGAGCGCGCGCCGCCCGCGCGACCGCACACCCGAACCGCTCGGCCCCGGCGGCGGCGGTTACGACCCGGATAAACGGCGTGGCGGCAAGCGGGGGCGTGGCCGATGAAAACCATCCTCCTGGCCGGCTGCGCCTGTTGCATCGCCACCGCCGCGCTCGCCGCCGCACCGGTCAAACTCACCGGCCAGAACGCGACCTATACGCTCGCGCTCTCGAAAGTCCGTGGCCACTCGGTCACCGGTGCCACCGGTCGTTTGCAGTTCAACGTGCTCGAAACCTGCAACGCCTACACCGTCAGCCAACGCATGACGCTGCTGATCCGCAACCAGGACGGCAGTCTGAGCCGCACGGTCAGCAATTACGATACCTGGGAAAGCAAAGGCGGCCATCGGCTCACCTTCGTGCTGCGCCAGACCGAAGGCGGCAAGACCAAAGTCGAGGATCAGGGCAGCGCCACCACCGGCCCCGCCGGCGGCGAAGTGCATTATCTGGTGCCCAAGGGCAAGGTGGTGAAATTGCCGCCCGGCACCCTGTTTCCGATGGCGCATACACGCCAGATCCTGCTCGCCGCCGCCGCCGGCAAACCCTATATCGACCCGCCTTTGTTCGACGGTACCTCGACCCACGGTGCCGAACATACGTTCGTCGCCATCCTCGGCCAGCGCAAACCCGCGCACAGCAAATTCCCCTCCCTCGCGGTCCTGCCGTCAACTCTGGTCGACATCGGATTTTTCCGCCGCACCAATAACGACACCGAACCCGATTTCCGCACCCAGATGCGCTACTACACCAATGGCGTGTCGCGTGACGTCAGGCTCGATTTCGGCAATTTCGTGCTCCACGGCGATCTGACCTCACTCACCGTGCCACCCGAGGCCTGCCCCGGCAAAACAACGCCGCGCCACCCGTAGGCAACGCCCCCAACCCAGCGCTCACTCCAGCAAAAAGGGCGATGATCATGCGATCATCGCCCTTGGCGCTTGCCGAGCCCGATCCGTGGGCCGTGCGCTCAGTCCGACGTGTCGGACGTACTCTCCGGCGATGTGGTGGTTTCCGCAGGCTTGCGCGCGGCTCGCTTGGTCGTTTTGGCCGGTGTCGCGGCTTTCGTTGCAGCCGGTTTCGCCGCCATCGGCTTCGGTGCGGCGGCGCGCGGCGTGGGGGTCTTGCGCGCCGTGCTGGTCGCCTTGCCGTTCACGGTCTTGCGCGTCGTCGCGGCGGTCCGCTTGGCGGCAGGCTTTGCGGCGGCGGTTTTCGCGGCCGGTTTCGCGGCAGCCTTCGCAACGGTCTTCTTGGCGGCAGCAGGCTTCGCAGCGGTCGCCTTGGCCGCTGGCTTCGCCTTGGGTGAAGCGGCCTTCGCTGCGGGTGCCTTGGTCGCCTTCGCGGCCGGTTTCGCGGCAGCGGTCTTGGCAGCCGGTTTCGCAGCCGGCTTGGCCGCGGCCTTCGCTGTCGTGGTCTTCGCGGCGGGTTTCGCTGCGGCCTTGGCGGCCGGCTTCGCCGCAGCCTTGGCCGGTGCCTTGGTGGCGGGTTTTTTCGCAACGGCTTTCGGCGTCGCGATCTTGGCAGCGACAACCTTGGTCTTTGCCTTGGCGGTTGATTTCACCGGCGCGGCCTTGGTCGCTGGTTTGGCGGTCTTGGTCGCGGCACGCATCGCCATCGGCTGTGCGCGGTATTCGGTTTCAGTGGTCACGAGACTGCTCCTTCGGTCGAGGTTGTAGGTAACACGGGCAACACGCCCCCATGGACGACGGCCGGCACGTCGATAACAATCATGCGCAGCCGCGTAACAACGGATTTCATCACACGAATGATCATCAGGATCACCGCCGGATCGATCGCTTTACAGTCATGCGTGCCTATCCGGTTGACTCAGACACCCACTAGGGCTAGTGGCCCCCGCCATGGCGGCCATTGACATTCACCAGCGTGACGAACTGGCTTTCCCCC